>JALVRJ010000101.1 GCA_027031305.1 Hyphomicrobiales bacterium
CCCGCCGAAGCCCGGGTTCACCGACATCACCAGCACCAGGTCGAGGCGGTCGAGCACGTATTCGATGACCGATTCCGGCGTGTGCGGGTTCAGCGACACGCCCGCCTTCTTGCCCAGGTCGCGGATCACCTGAAGCGAGCGGTCCAGATGCGTGCAGGCCTCCGCGTGCACGGTGATGTAGTCCGCGCCGGCCTTGGCGTATTCCTCCAGATACAGGTCGGGATTGTCGATCATCAGGTGCACGTCGAAGGTCTTCTGCGTGTGCGGGCGCATGGCAGCGATGATGGGCGGGCCGAAGGTGAGGTTCGGCACGAAATGCCCGTCCATCACGTCCAGATGCACCCAGTCCATGCCGGCGCGCTCGATGGCCTCGATTTCCTCCTTCAGCCGCGAGAAGTCCGAAGACAGCATTGACGGCGCGATAATGATGTCATTGCTCATGGAAACATTCCCATTCTTGTTGCATGGGCCAAAAGCCCCTGCCTGCGAGAAACAGGAAAAACGCCTCGCCTGTCAACCTCGCCCAATCCCCTTCTCACCATATGCGCCCATGCGCCGCGCGCCTCGGCAAAAGAACGAGGCCCGCTCCTCCTCCACGGCCCTCTGCGTATGCTCCCTGAGGAGGCAACAAGAAGATAAGCGGAAAGAGCCGGTTGGACACCTGATAATGTCAATGCGTTTTCGGATCGACGCGATAACCCGCGTGGCAGCCGGTGCAGTTGAGCATCAACTCCGATAGCATCTTCAGCGCCCGCTTCGCATCCGCGCCCTCCTCGATGGACTTGGCCAGCGCGGCGAAGGCATCGTGCGTGCCAAAGCCCAGCTGCTTCATCTCCAGCGGAATACTGCGCAACAGCGAGCCGGGAATTTGATCCAGCTCCACCACTCCGGCCTTGCGCGCGATTTCCGCCGCTTCCTTCATGTCGTTCTCGGCCAGCGCCTGCGCGATGCCCTGCACACTCTCCAGCCAGCCGCGCATCTCGGCCAGGAAAAAGGCGCGATCCGACGACGTGAGCAACACCACGGTGCGACCGTCCTCGCCTTTCGGCCCGCCACTACCACGAATGACGAAGAACCAGCCCATGGCCCCGATGATGAGCAGCAGGGCGATGATGATGACGGTGCAAGGCTTTTTCATGTCTGGAACTCCCGGCGGGTTGTGGTTTCTCGCGCCGAGCGGACGAAGGCGAGAAAGGCGTCCACCCACGGCGACTGCCGTGTATGGCGCAAATGGGCGAATCCGGCAACCAGATTGTGCAGCACGATGCCGTCGTGCCGCCCGTCAATACCGAAGCCGCGCTTCACCTGCCAGGCGAAAGAAAGCCTCTCGCATGAGCAATTCTCCAGCGCCGCGTAATGGAATTCGTGCGCGCGGATGGCCACGCCCACTCCTCCCGCCGCTGTCCAGGGCGCATCTTGCGTTGCGGCCAGGTGCACGATGCCCCGCCCCTGCGGCCTTTCGTTCATCACCGCCTCGCCGGGAATGACGCCGCACATCTCGGCCACCTCTTCGCCCCAGCGGATGCGCTCGGAAAGATACATCAATCCGCCGCATTCGGCATAAGCGGGAAGTCCTGCCCGGATGGCCCCCGCCATCGCCCGCCGCATCGCCACGTTGGCCTCAAGCTCCGCCATGTGCGTTTCAGGAAAGCCGCCGGGCAGGAACAGCGCATCGATGTTTTCCGGCAGGCGCGCATCGACCAGCGGACTGAAAAAGACGATCTCCGCGCCCAGCGCCCGGAACCGCTCCAGATCGTCCTCGTAAAGGAAGCAGAAGGCGGCATCGCGCGCCACCGCCACGCGCAAGCCCCCGCCGAGAGCGGCGTCGGCGGGCGGCATGGCCAAACCCGGCGCTTCCAGCCCAGGCGCGCCCCGCGCGATTTCCTCCACCCGCCGCAGGTCCACCTGCTCGGCCACCATCTCGCCGATGGCGAAAAGCCAGCTCTCCCGCGCCGCCACGTCACCCGGCGTCGTCAGCCCCAGGTGGCGCTCCTTCAACACCAGGTCACCGCTGCGCCGCACCGCGCCCAGCACTTCGATGTCGGTGTAATGCTCGATGGCCGCGCGCAGCTTGGCCTCGTGGCGCGGCCCCGCCACCCGGTTCAGGATGACCCCGGCGATGCGCACCTCTTCGTCGAACGACTGGTAACCCAGCAGCAGCGGCGCCACGCCGCGCGTGATACCTTCCGTGTCGATGACCAGCACCACCGGCGCGCGCAAGAGCTTCGCCAGCGCCGCGTTGGAGTCGGAGCCGTCCAGCGCCACGCCGTCGTGCAGCCCCTTGTTGGCCTCGACGATGGCAATGTCCGCGCCCACCGCCCGGCTGGCGAACAGGGCAAGGATTTCTTCTCTCTCCTGCGTGTTGAAGTCGAGGTTGTAACTGGCACGCCCGCTGGCCAACCTGTGCCACAGCGGATCGATGTAATCCGGTCCCTTCTTGAACATGCGCACGTGCCGCCCGCGCGCGGTAAGCGCCCGGGCCAGCCCCACCGACACGGTGGTCTTGCCCGACGACTTGTGCGCGGCGGAAACGAATATGCGCGGCAGGTGAGACATGCGCGGATCTCGTCAGGAAACGGGCACGACAACGCCCGTAGGCCGTTAGACCCCCTTTCGCCCCGTATTACCAGTCCAGATCGGCGCTGGCCATACGCTCCAACTGCGGCTTCACTTTCTCGATCGCCTTCTCGATAAGCCTTCGGTGCTCTTCCGGCAGGTCCAGCGCCAGCGCCGCGGCGTGGCCCTTTGGCGACATCTTCAGCAACGTCTTGGCCACGATGTCGATGAGCTTGTCCTCGTCATAGTCCGCATACTTGTCGATGAACGGTTGCAGATAATGCTCGACGAACACCACATCCACCACGTTTTCCAGCGCCTGGCTCAGCCTGTCCTTCTTCAGCTGTTCCTTGCGCACCAATTTCTGCACCTCTGCGATTTCATCTTGCCCATATCCGTGCTTGCGCATGATCTCGCCCAGCAGCTTCGCATGATGCTCTCGGGCCGCCTTGCGCCACTGGTTGTAGCCCTTCCGCCCTTGCGGATAATCTGTCCGCGCCACGTCGTAACGGCGGATATGCTGGCCATAGGCGGCGATCTTCAGCGTCTCCGGAGCATCCGGATACATGTTCTCCAGCCGCTCCAGCATTCGTCGCGAATACACCACCTCGAACGGCATTTCCTTGCCATGCAACACGTCGCGCCGCGGATCGTCCGCATGGGCCGCATCGATGTCGGCCAGCACCTTGGCAAGGCGTTCGGTCATTGCACTTGTCCTCTCCGCCCCAAATTGCCTCTTTCGCCAATATAGAAAAGGCCAACATGCTGGCCACCATTGGCCTGCCACCATGCAAAAAGGCCTGTCCGCAGTGCGGACAGGCCATAATGTCGTGTCATGCGCACCATGACGTCATGCGCCTGGCGCGCCGTGCTCAGGCAGCCTTTTTCATCTCCGCCACCTCGCCAGTCGCCAGGTGCGGGTCCACGGCCGCGTCGGCCAGCGTTGTCGGCAGGATGCGCAGCGTCTTCGACGCCACCAGCACGATGGCCACCGCCACCGCCATGCCACCCAGCCCCAGCAGGATCTCCGGCAGGCTCGGCGCATAGGAATAGAACATGCCATCGTTGTAGGTGCTGCTTACCTGCTTGCCCGGGAACAGCACCAATGGATAGGACTGCCCGCCGATGATGACGAAGTAGACCAGCGAGATGCCACCCAGCACCGTTAGGATCGAGGCCGTCACCACCGGCTTGAAGCTGGTCCGCGCCGAGCGCGAGAACACCAGGAAAAGCGGCGCGATGGTGCCCAGCGCCATGAAGCCCAGCCAATACAGCCAGCTATAGATGTTGCCGGAGAAGAACAGATAGCCCACCATCGGCCGGTGCTCGGCCGCGTAAAGGTCGGTCAGCCACCACACCACGGTGAAATAGGCCGCCGCCGCCACGAACACGCCCAGCAGCCGCCCCATCCGGTTCACCAACCCATGGCCCAACGGACGCTCGTCGCCCTTCATCAAGGCCACCATCAGCAGGATGAAAATGGCCAGGCCGAAGGAAAACGACAGGGCGATGAACATGGGCGCGAAAATCGCCAGGTCATAAGGCTGCCGTGCCACCAGCCAGCCGAAGATGGAGCCAGTGCCGGTGGTCAGGATGAGCCGCCACAGGAAGGCCAGCGTGCCGGCCGCCGTGTAATAGCGCCGCACGCGGAAATCCTGGCTCATCTGCGTGTAGAGATACAGCAGCACCACGGCGAAGAAACCGTTGTAGAGATAGATGTTCCACGCGAAGATCGAGCGAAAATTGTATTTCGTCATGGCCACGACGAGCCTGTCCGGCCGCCCGAGGTCCAGCACCAGGATCATCAGGCCACCGGCCAGCACCGCCGCCGCCATCACCGCGGAAAGCCGCCCCAGCGGCTTGTAGGGCGTCTTGCCGAACACGGTGCCGATGGAGGCGACGTTGAGAATGCCCGAGGCGGCGATGATGAGGAACACGGCGAACACGTGTGGCATTCCCCACACGATCTCGTTGGTCATGCCCGTAACCGCATGACCGTGGTGCTCCATGTAATAGGCCGCCGCCAACCCGATGAGGGCCAGCACGCCCATGCCCCCCAGCGCGGTGTAATACCCCACCTTCGACTGGAGATACTCGTAGTGGAAATGCTTCTTCATGGTCCGCCCTCCGCTCACGGCAGCCGGGTATAGCGAATGCCGGTATCCGTGCCCAGATCCTCGCGGATTTGATAGCTCGGAATCCCCTTCAGGCGCTTGCTCAACGCCGAGTTCGGATCGTTGAGATCGCCGAACAACATGGCCCCTTCCGGACACGCCTCGGCACAGGCCGGAATCTTGCCCGCGTCAACGCGATGCGCGCAGAAGTCGCAGCTCGTGACACACCCTTTGCCCATCGGCGCGTGGAAGCGCTTCTTCTCTTCCGGAATGTCCTCGTGCACGAAGGAGCGCGCCTTGTAGGGACATGCCATCATGCAATAGCGACATCCGATGCAGATGTGCATGTTCACCCGCACGATGCCGTCGGCCCGCTGCATGGAGGCGCCGGTGGGACACACGTCCACGCACGGCGGGTTGGCGCAGTGCTGGCACATCACCGGCAGCGACATCATGAAGCCCGTGGCCGGGTCCTTCACGTTCACCTTGCGGATCCACTGCACGTCGTGCGGCGAATGCGGCTCGGCTTCCCAGCCGTTTTCCTGCTTGCAGGCGTCCACGCACTTCTGACATCCATCCGAGCACTTGGTGGTATCGATGAGCATTCCCCAGCGCTTTTTCGGATCCAGCGGCTCTTCGGGCTTCTTCGCCTGCGCCTGCGAGCCCCCCACGGTGAACAGTGTCAGCCCGCCGCCCAGCGAGATCACGCTGGCCGCCGCGATGTTGCGCATGAACGCGCGCCGAGCCTCGTTCAGCTCGTCCTCGCGCGAGACTTCCTGCCCGCTTGCGGTCTTGTCCCTGGCGCCCTGGTCCATCATTTGCGCCCTCCATGCTCACGCTGCACGAATGCCCTCAGCTGCGCCATCATGCTGGCCTTCATCTTTCCGTCGGGCCCGATCATGGCCTCCCGCACCGCCGCTTCCGGCACCGACTTGTGGCAGGTCCAGCAGTCCGGCTGCACGGCCGCGAAATCATGGCACACGCGGCAGAAATGCTTCGGCGAGGCGACGGTCACGGGCTTGCCGGTTTTCTCGTCCTTCACCATGTGGCACGTCAGGCACGCCTCCAGCGCCTGCTTGCCACCGCGAATTCCCTGATACATGGTAAGATCGCGCCGATGCTTGAGAATGTCCATATGCACCCGGCGCATCTCCTTGCCCGGCAGCACGCAGCTTCCCTTGCTCTTGTCGATGGGCACCTTCGGCCCGATCTCCCCGGCCATCGTCGCCGCAGGCATTGCGCCGACGCCCAACACGCCTGTCACCAACGCGGCCGCAACGTATTTTCCCAATGCGCGCATGATGTCCGCCCGCTCAAATGGTTATCGCAACCCCTCTGGGGACGGCGGGAGCGTCCCTCGCTCCCGCCACGATATCGTGTTCGCCGCGAATCGCGGCGGACCTTACTGACCCAGCCCCATCTTGATGTAGCCCGTCGGGCACACGTCGGAGCAGATGTGACAACCCACGCAGCGCGTATAGTCCGTGAACACGTAGCGCCCCACGGCCCGCTCGGATTTCGGCACGCGATGCACCGCGTCCTGCGGACAGAAGATCACGCAGTTGTCGCATTCGAAGCACAGGCCGCAGCTCATGCAGCGCTCGCCCTCGTACTTCGCCTGCTCCTCCGTCAGCGGCTTGATGCGCTCCTGGAAGTTGCCCAGCACGTGCTCCGCATCGATGGGGATCTCCTCGCGCTTCGCCCGCGGCATCTCGGTGAAGTGGCCGAGGAACATCTCCTCGTGCGTGACGATCTCCGAGCTGGAGCGGTCCTCGAAGTTGTGCACCGCCCATTCGGCGCTCGACGTGCCCGGCACGTTGCCGCCGTCATACGGCTGCACCGGACGTCCGCGCTGCGCCAGCTCGTTCAGCAGGTTAAAGTGGGCCACGTCCACCTTCGGCCGCTTCTCCAGCGGCTCGCCGGACAGGTAATGCGCGATCTCGTCCGCCGCCACGCGCGCGTGGCCGATGGCCGTGGTCAGCAGGTGTGGCCGGATGATGTCGCCACCGGCGAAGTGCTTCTCCTTTCCGGCGACGCGGAAATAGGCGTCCGTGTCCATGAAGCCACGCTCGTTGGCCAGGTCCTCGAAGCCCTCGAAGTCGCCATACTGGCCGATGGCCGCGACGATCAGGTCGGCCTCCACCTCGAACTCCGTGCCCTCGATGGGAATCGGCGTCATGCCGTCCATCTTGCACTGCGCCATCTTCAGCGCCTTGGCGCGGCCGTTCTCGTCCTTGATGACCTCCAGCGGCATGACACCACCGATGATGCGCACGCCCTCGCGCATGGCCTCCTGTCGCTCATGCTCGGCCGCCACCATCTGCTCGATGGGGAACAACGAGGTCAGCGTCGCCTCCACGCCTTCGCGCTTCAGGATGCCGGCCACGTCATCGGCCGTGAAGCCACCGATCTTGCCATCAATGTTGTCGGTCTTGCGCACCTCGGCGATGTGGCCCAGACGCCGCGCCACCGACGCCACGTCGATGGAGGTGTCGCCACCACCCACGACGACGATCTTTTTCGCCGTGCCATAGACCCAGCCCTGGTTGAAGGCCTCCAGGAACTCCACGCCGGTGATGCAGTTCTCGCAATCGTTCCAGCCCGGCACCGGCAGCGGCCGCCCCTTCTGCGCGCCCACCGCCCAGAAGATGGCGTCATACTCGTCTTCCAGCTCTTCCACGGAGACGTCGCGGCCCACCCGCGTGTTGGTGCGCACTTCCACGCCCATGTCGAGGATGCGCTGGATCTCCGCGTCCAGCTTGTCGCGCGGCACGCGGTAGGTCGGGATGCCATAGCGCATCATGCCGCCCAGCTTCTCGTGCTCCTCGAAGATGGTCACCTGAAAGCCCTTCTTGCGCAGGAAGTAGGCCGCCGCCAGGCCGGCCGGACCGGAACCGACGATGGCCACCTTCTTCGCCGCTTCGTTGGCGCCGCTCACCGGCACCTCGAACTTCATGTCGTTGTCAATCGCCCAGTCGCCGACGTAATGCTCCAGCGCATTGATGCCGACGTATTCATCCACCACGTTGCGGTTGCAGCCATCCTCGCACGGCGCCGGGCACACCCGCCCCATCACCGCCGGGAACGGGTTGGCCTTGGTCATGCGCTCGAAGGCATACTGCTGCCACGGCGTGTTCTCGTCCGCCGGCTTGTCCATGCCGCGCGCGATGGCCAGCCAGCCACGGATGTCGTGGCCCGAGGGGCACGACGCCGAGCACGGCGGCGTCTTCACCACGTAGGTGGGGCATTTGTAGGAATGGTCGGCGACGAAAATCTTCTCTTCCAGGTCCCAGTCCTTCGGGCTTTCACCCTCGCGGAACCGGCGAAAGAACTTGCCGTCTGTCTTCGGCAAACCCTTCTTGTTGATCGGCTTGTTCATGTTTCTCCCTCCGTCTGCCCGGCCTCATCGGCGGACGATTACCAAGTAATGCGTTCAGGCCCCGTGCGGCCGGTCATTCCGCCGCGTCGGGCGTTTTCTCTTCCTGCTCTTCCTCCATCAGCTCCTTCTCCTGGATGGAGCCCGGCAGGACGATGGCATTGGACACCAGCTGATGCACCGACATGATGTCATCCATGGCGAACCCGAAGTAGGGCATGATCTTCGAGAACTGCGTCTTGCAGATGGCGCAGATGGCGGCCATTTTGTTCACGCCATGCTCCTCGGCCACGTGCTTCAGCGCCTTCATGCGCGGGCTGCCGCCCTTCTTGCGCAGTTCCATCAGGTCGTCCGTCAACAGGCCGCCGCCACCACCACAGCACAGGGTCTCTTCCTTGATGGTGCCTTCCGGCATGTCATAGTAGTAATTGCACACCGCCTTGATGATGTTGCGCGGAATGTCGAACTGCCCGCCCGGGTAGTCTCCCATGCGCGAGGCGCGCGCGACGTTGCACGAGTCGTGGAACGTCATCTTGTAGAAGTCGTTCTCTTCCTTGTTGAAGCGCAGCTTGCCCTGCTGGATGGCATCCCAGGTATATTCGCAGATATGCTGCGGGACGGGATAGTTCGGGTCGAGGAAATCAAACGGCCCCGCCAGCGTGTTCAGGAACTGGTAGGCGGCGCGCCAGGCATGGCCACACTCGCCAATGATGATGCGCTTCACGCCAAGGTCGATGGCTGCCTTGCGGATGCGCAGGGCGACGCGCCGCATGTTCTCGTAGGAGCCGATGAACATGGCGAAGTTGGCCGCCTCGGAGGCATAGGACGACAGGGTCCATTTCGCCCCAGTGGCGTGGAACACCTTGGCGTAACCGATGAGCCCGTCGATGTGCGGCTCGGCGAAGAAGTCGGCCGAAGGCGTCACCAGCAGGATATCCGCCGGCTCGTCCAGCGGCAGGCGCACCTTGACGCCGGTGTCCTCCTCGATCTCTTCCTCCAGGTCCTCCAGCGTGGATTCCAGCGCCGGCTTCGGCAGGCCCAGGTTGTTGCCCACCTTGAACACCTTGCCGATGATCTCGTTGGTGTATTTCATGCCGACGCCGACGGAGTCGAGGATCTCGCGCGCCGCCATGGTGATCTCTGCCGTGTCGATGCCATAGGGGCAATACACCGAGCAGCGCCGGCATTCCGAGCACTGGAAATAGTAGGTATACCACTCATCCAGCACCTCCTCGGTCAGCTCCCGCGCCCCCACCAGCGACGGGAACCACTTGCCCGGCAGGGTGAAGTAGCGCCGATAGACGCTGCGCAGCAGGTCCTGGCGCCCGACGGGCATGTTCTTCGGATCCGCCGTGCCCATGTAGTAATGGCACTTGTCGGTACACGAACCGCATTTCACGCAGATGTCCAGGAACAATCGGAAGGAACGGAACTTGCCGCGCAGATCCTGCATCTTGTCGAGCACGACTTCCTTCCAGTTCTCCGGCCGCTCGCCGGGATATCCCAGCGCCTCCTGGAATTCCGGCGCCGCCGGAAAGGACCTGATGTGCGCGGCCGCCCCTTCTTTCGGCTCCGGATCGAAATACAACGGGTCTTCCAGCGCTTCCGGCGGCAGCTCCTCGGCTGCGGTATCCGGATTTTTCTCCAGCTCAGACACGGCTCTCTCCCGCCAGTTGTCAGCTCAGCAAGTTATCGACAAAACCCCCACCTCGCGTTCCCGCGCACCTGCCAGAGGCACACGTCACGAGCCATGCGGTGGATCGTATTCCACCTGGTCCACCGGCGGCAGCCACGGAACGGGGTGGAACTTCTCACGCGGATTGTCCGGCATGTTGCGCGTCGGCGAGAAGAAGATGCCCGGCGCATGCAGCAGCTTCGAGAACGGGAAGATGATCATCCACAACGCCACCAGCCCCAGATGCACCACCAGCGGCAGGGAGGCGGGCAACGGCTGCCAGTTGAAGGTCATCAGCCCCAGCATGAAGGCCTTCACCGCCACGATGTCCGTGTGGTTGACGAAGGTCATCGAAAGCCCGCTGATGCCGATGCCCAGGAACAGCAGCAACATCAGATAGTCCGAGGGCGAGGAAATGTAGCGCACCCGCGGCACGAACATCCGCCGTGCCAACAGCCCCAATGCCCCCAGCACGAAGGTGAGCCCGGCATACTTGCCAAACGGTTGCGCCAAGGCCACGAGGGTTGGCACCGGGTCGAGAAAATAGCGCGCGTGACGTATCAGGATCAGCCACAGCGAGGCGTGAAACAGCTGCGCGAAGATCCAGATCCACTTGTTGCCCTTCCACAGGGATTCGAAGAACACCACTTCCTTGAACATCCGCCACGCCACGCCCAGTCGCGTGATTGGCTGTGGCGTGGTGGGAATGTTGGCCGGCTTCGGCGTGTTCCAGTATTCCCAGATGCGATATGCCACGCCACCGGCGAAGATGGCGAACGCGACATAATACAGAAGGGCAAAAAGTGTCGTCAGCACCGGACTTTCTCCCACCCGTTCGAACCCTATCGACATCCGCCCGTCGTTGCCGCCGGCTTGCCATTGCAAACCGTGCGACACCCCCCTTCCCGGCGAATGCCCATCCCCGATGGCATGTTGCGCACATGCCGGCCGCCTCCCTCATCCGGAGCGCCGTCACCAGGACGAACAATCTCCCGACGGAGGCGCAGCCACTCTGAACGCAGGTGAAGCCTCTCACCCACCTTCACAACGCTGCACCTGGCGACCCGGTTTCGACCACGTCACGCAAGGCGAAACCGGTGGCGGGCGGCCACGACCGGGCCACCCGCCACGAATGGGAATTACACGCAGCCCGTCGGCTTCGGCAGGCCGGCGATCTTGCACGCCTGCTTGGCCGGGCCATAGGGGAACAGCTCGTAGAGATACTTGTTGTTGCCCTTTTCCGGACCGAACTTCTTCTTCATGGCCTTCACCAGCACGCGGATGGCCGGCGCGATCTGGTATTCGTCATAATACTCGCGCAGGAAGTTCACCACCTCCCAGTGCTCGTCGGTCATGTCGATGCCTTCGTTCTTGGCAATGACCTCGGCCAGCTCCTTCGACCAGTCGGACAGGTTGGTGATGTAACCCTCCTCGTCGTGCGGAACCTGCTTGCCGTTCACCTCGTAGAAACCGGACATTTCGCTTCTCCTCTTACCGTTGATGCCTCAGAGCCGCGCCTGCGGTCTCGTTTGTATATGATGATATATTCATATAGTCCAGAGGCTTCTGCGTCCTCCTTGAAGACCCCGGACCCGCGCTTTCTACAGCCAGGCCTGCGTTTTGTCGGTCTCCGTGACCAGGTCGACGAAGCCGCCATAATCGACGACTTCCACGCCATCCACCAGCTTGTCGGCCAGGCCGCGCGCCTTCACGTCGGCCGACAGGGCGCAGATCTTCACTCCCTGCGCCCGCGCGATCATCTCGGCCGCCTTACCGCCCTTCACCGCGGCGTAGACGCCGTCCTCGATCAGCAGAACCACGTCGCCTTCGCCCACGTGCTCAAGGCAGCTTTCCAGCGTATTGCACTGGTAGGGCGACTTGTTCACCGTATGCAGCAATGCCATGTGTCCGCCCTCCTCAGAAACTCAGGATAACATCGGCGTCGCGCATGATCTGCGCCATTTCCTCGCGCGAGACGATGCGAATGGACGATTTTTCGGCCCAGTCGTCGTCTTCGTCCTCGTAGGTCAACTCCAGCAGATCATCTTCGCTCAGCCCGCGCTCTTCCAGCGATTCGCGCTCCACGTAGATCTTGCTGATATCATAGTCCCCCAGCGCCGTGTAGGCCGGCTGAAAGTTCTTCACGCCCAGCTCCGAGGTATCCCAGCCCTTCACCAGCTGGAACACGCCATCATCGAGAAAGGCCAGCGCCACGTCCTGTTCGAAGGCCGCGCCGATAAGCACCACTTCCAGCGATTCCAGCGCGTAGATGGTGCCATGCGGCGCCTTGCGGTTCACATACAGGAAATTCTTCACCTCAGACATGTCCGCCTCCCCTCAGTCGCCGAAGAACACCAGCCGATCGCACTGGATGCCAGCCTCGATGAGCTGGCCCAGGCCGGAAATCCGAAACCCCGGCGCGATGTTATTGGCATCCTTGCCATGGCGTTTCTGTTCTTCCTCGTCCATGATCCCGCGCCGCTGCGCCGCGGCCACGCAGACCACCAGGTCGAGGTTGTGCTTCTCGGCCAGCTCGCTCCAGCGCTGCTGGATGTGGCGATCGTCCTGCGGCGGCACCATCAGCCGCGTGGCGTTGTTCACGCCATCGTGGTAGAAGAAGATGCGGAAAATCTCATGTCCCTTCTCCAGCGCCGCCACCGCGAAATTGTAGGCGGTATCGGCGGCTTCGTGCTGGTAGGGCCCCTCAAGCACTACGATTCCCAGCTTCACCGGTTCATCCCCTGCCAGTTGCTGTTTGACGATGCACCCGCGTCTTTTCTTGTTGTTCGCGGGCATGGCAGGCGGGCCGATCAGCCAACCGGCCCGCCATGTCTTGCGTCAATACTGGATGTGCGTGGAGTGGTTGTGCGTCAGGCGCGCATAGGTCCACGTATCGATGTGATGCTTCACGAACGGCACGTCGATCAGCTCGAAGAAACGCGGCCAACCAATGCGCTCGATCCAGTCGCCCATGCGCTCCCAGTCCTTCGCGTTCTCCTTGTAGGCGCGCAGGATCTTCATCACCACCTCGCCCACTTCCGGCCAGCGCGGCGGATTGTTGGGCAGGCCGGCCATCACCAGCTTGTGGAACTTCGGCTTGGACCGCGCGTTGGAGTGCTTGCCACCCACCCACACGGCGATCCGCGTCTCTTCCTTGCCGTTGATCTGCATCGGCGGGCACGGCGCATAGCAGGCACCACAGCAGATGCACTTCTTCTCGTCCACTTCCAGCGACGGCTTGCCGTTCACCAGCGCCGGACGAATGGCCGCAACCGGGCAGCGCGCCACCACCGCCGGACGCTCGCAGACGTTGGCCACAAGCTCATGGTTGATGCGCGGCGGCTTGGTATACTGCACGTTCACCGCGATGTCGCCCTGGCCGCCACAGTTGATCTGGCAGCACGAGGTGGTGATGCGCACGCGGTTCGGCATCTCCTCGTTGACGAACTCCTCGTACATGAGGTCCATCAGCGTCTTCACCACACCCGAGGCGTCCGTGCCCGGAATGTCGCAGTGCAGCCATCCCTGGGTGTGCGAGATCATCGACACCGAGTTGCCGGTGCCGCCAACGGGAAAACCTTCCTTGTTCAGTTCCTCGATCAGCGGCTCCACGTTGCTCTCGTCGTCGATCAGGAACTCGATGTTCGAGCGCGTGGTGAAGCGCACGTGACCACCGGCATACTTGTCGGCCAGGTCGCACAGCTTGCGGATGGTGAACACGTCCATCTGCCGCTGCGTGCCGGCGCGCACCGTCCAGATCCTGTCACCGGACTTGGCCACGTGGCACAGCACGCCCGGACGCGGGCGGAAGTGATAATCCCACTGGCCGTAATTCTTCTTCATGATCGGGTGCATGTACGGAAACGGATCGGGCACGCCCGTCTCGTCCGGCATACGCGGTTTCTGAGCAGCCTCGCTCATTCTCTCTTCCCTCCGAGTTACGCCTGTTTTTCAGGGTTGGGCGCAGGCGCCGCCGCCTGCGCCCGTGAGTGTATTCACACGCTCCGAAAGCCGGATTATTCGGCGGCTTCCTTCTTGCCGCCCTTCTTGGCCCGCATACGCTCCAGCTCCGCCTGGAAGTCGTCCGTGCGGACGAAGGAAACCTGGCGCGGATGCAACACCATGTTCGGATCCGGATCGACTCCGATGCCCTCCAGGAACGCCGGCAGGCCGATGCGGTCGATCATCTCGCCGGTGCGCTCGTGCTCCAGCGCGTTCTCGGCGAAGAAGTCGATGACCTCGCCGGCGAACTCCACCAGCTCCTCGAAGTCCTCGTCCGTCTCCAGCTTGATGAACGGCTTGATGACGGTGCCCATCAGGTCGCCGATCTTCAGCGTGCGCTTGCCGCCGATGAGGATCACCGCGCCCTTGTCGTCACCGGGCGAGAGCGCCTTGGTCATGACGTTCAGGCAATGCATGCAACGCACGCAGGCCTTGTTGTCGACCGACAGCGTGTCGTCGTCATTGAGCTTCAGCGCCCGCGTCGGGCACATCTCCACGACATGCTCCTGGATGTAGTCGCGGCCCAGCTCGGCGACATACTCCTTCACCTTCTCCTGATCGACCTTCATGTCGTCGCGCCAGGTGCCGATCACCGCGAAGTCGGCGCGATGAATGGAGTTCACGCAGTCGTTCGGACAGCCGGAGAACTTGAACTTGAACTTGTAGGGCAGCGCCGGACGGTGCATCTCGTCGAGATACTCGTTGATGATCATCCGGTGCGCCTTGATCTCGTCGTAGCACGACATCTCGCAGCGCGCCGCGCCCACGCAGTTCATCGAGGTGCGCAGCGCCGGACCGGCACCGCCGAGGTCGAAGCCCATCTCGTTCAGCGCGTCGAACGCCGGCTGCACGTTCTCCGAGGAGCAGCCCTGGAACATGATGTCGCCGGACTGACCGTGGAAGGCGATCAGGCCAGAGCCATACTCCTCCCAGATATCGCACATCTTGCGCAGCACGTCGGTGGTGTAGTGCATTCCCGCCGGCGGGATGATGCGCAGGGTGTGGAACTCCGAGGACTCGGGGAACTTGTCCGCCACCTCGGAGAAGCGCGGGATGATGCCGCCGCCATAGCCGATGACGGTGATGGTGCCACCCTTCCAGAAGCCCAGGCGCTCCTCGTAGGAATGCTCCAGCTGCCCCAGCAGGTCGTTGATCATCGGGGAATATTTCTTGCCGGCATCGCGCAGGCGCTTCAGCCCCTTCACGAAGGACGGCCACGGCCCCTTCTCCAGCTCGTCGAGCAGCGGCGTCGGGCGCACGTCGAAATCCTTGTTCGCCATTGTTCACTCCCTCTGTGTCGTATCTTTCGTGAACACCCCCGTTTCCGCGGGACCATCCCTCGGAATTCGGAAGCGCTCAACCGGAATCACCCAGCACGTTTCAGACAAGCCTTTTTCAAGGCGCTCTCATGATAGGCGTTCCGCTGTCAGGCGGCAAAACCGGCCCCGCGCCTTTGCCACCCCTCGGAATTGTGGAACCGCCTATAGCATATGCATGACACATATTCCAATATGCATATTTCATGATGCACACAACTTGACGCAGTTCAATGCGTTGACGTTGGCGGGCGGCCACATTTCCACTCTCTGAAACCCTCGGATCCGGCGCCGACGCCAATAGGAACTTCAGGAACACCATGCCATGACAAAAATCAACTCCATGCCTGTGGACAGTCCCTTTCATCCTGAAAACACGCATGAATACGACCGCTGGCGCGCCTGGAAACTGGCCGCGCATCCGCCTTCGCCAGAACATCTCGTCGTACCTGTGAAGGATCTGACCGCGCCTTCAGCGCGCGAGGAAGAAGCCATTCTGCGCCTGTGCCGCGCCGCCAACATGGCCATTTACGACACCGGTCGACGCGATGGCGGCGATTCGCCGCAGTTGGCGGAGGAGCTGAAACTCTTCGCCGCGCATTTCGGTCTCATCGACCGCGAACGCCACCGCTCCATGCGCGACCACGAGCTGGTGGACATCCGCGTCGCTTCCGCCGGGGAGCGCCCGCGCCAGGGCTTCATCCCCTACACCACCCGCCGCCTGTTGTGGCACACCGACGGCTATTACAAGTATGGCTACCCTGGCGCGCGGCCCATCCGCGCCATGATTCTCCATTGCGTGCGCCAGGGCAGGAAAGGTGGCGAAAACGAGCTGCTGGACCCGGAAATAGCCTACATCCGTCTGCGCGACGAAAATCTGGACTACGTCCAGGCGCTGATGGCGGATGATGCCATGACCATCCCCGAGTTCATCGAGGAAGACGGCCGCAAGCGTCCCGCATCGCAGGGGCCCGTGTTCTGGGTCGACGCCGATGGCCAGCTCAACATGCGCTATACCGAGCGCAGCCGTCACATCGTCTGGGCCGACGACGAAACCACCCGCAAGGCGGTGGCCTTCCTGCGCGAGCTGTTGCGCTCCGATGACGAACCGTTCCTGTTCCGCGTGCGCATGAAGCCCGGCCAGGGGCTGCTGTGCAACAATGTGCTGCACACCCGCACCGCCTTCGTCGACCATGACGAGCCGGAAAAACGTCGCCTGCTCTACCGCGGCCGCTATGCCAACCGCGTCCGCGCGCCCCAACCCTTGCCGGCCTGAGAGGCGTTCCCCCGCGCGCCTCGCCGCCAACCGCCAGCCACCCACCCGCGCCACGGGCCCGCCCCTGCATGGCGGAAAAGTCCGGCCGGCGGGATTTGCGCGTCCCATCTGGATATCGCAAGCCAAAACGGGCTATGAACGGTTTCATGAGACAGCATCATCGGTGCGAGGTGACCACGGGCACAGCGCATCGACAGGAGGAAAGAATCATGGTCAAGGTCAGCGAACTGATGATCGCCAACCCGCAGATCGAGAGATTCGACGAACTGCGCGAGCTGGTCATCGAGGTGGGCCGCGCCGGCGAGGTGTTCCTGGAGTTCGACGTCAAGCCGGATTATCCCGACACTCCATCGAACTGGCACCTCGAGCTGGAAACCGCCTTCTACTGGGGCGATCGCACGCGCGAACTGAAGCAAAGGATGGGCGAGGACGACAGCGGAGGAGGAAACGCCGCATGACGCCGGAAGAAAACGTCCAGACGCTGGACGAATTCGTCACCGCCTTCCGCCGCGAACTGAAGGTGGACGCGGTGGACGCGGGCAACGACGTGCGCTTCCTGCGCCTCACCTACAAGGAGGGCAAGCGCATCACGCAAGTGGGGCTGGACGCCGAGGACGCCAGGCGGCTGGCGAAACTGTTCGCCGAGTGGGCGGAAAGGAACGCGCCGGTGGGCTGATGGAACCTCCGGCCGCGAACACCCCACAGAAGGCCACGCGGGCGGCCTTGAAACGACGATGATCAACCCATGGATTTCTTGCCGATATTCCGGGATGTGCGCGACCAGACCGTCATCGTCGCCGGCGGTGGCACGGTGGCGGCGCGCCGTGTGGAAATCGCCCTGCGCGCCGGCGCGCGCGTGAAGCTGTTTTCCGAATCCATCGCCGAGGACGACTTCGCGAACTTGCGCGGCCACGAACGGCTGGAACATTTCAGCCGTTGCCCGCGCCCCGCCGATTTCGACGGCGCGGCGCTGGCTTTCGCCGCCTGCCGCCGATACGACGACGACCGCAAGATCGCCGACATGGCGCGCGCCGCGAAGGTGCCGGTGAACGTCGCCGACCGCCCCGAGCTGTGCGACTTCATCATGCCCTCCATCGTGGAC
>JALVRJ010000102.1 GCA_027031305.1 Hyphomicrobiales bacterium
GCCCTCGTGGCCCCCGCCGCCGTGGCCGATGCCGCACGCGAAAAAGCGAAACGCTCCACCGCCGCCGGCAAGCCGGGCCACGAGGGCAAGGACAGAAATGACAAGGCCGGGGGCGCGTCCTTCCGCACGGCTTCCATCTCCCCGGCGCCGGCTTCGGCCAAGGCGCAGCCTCCCTCGGCGTCCGTCAAGGCGCGGCCGGAATACACCGGCTGGGCCATCCAGCTCGCCGCCCAGCGCTCCGAGAATGCCGCTCGCGCCCACTGGAACAGGCTGAAGGGCAAGGTCCGCCGCCGCACCCGCGCCGGCAAGCTGGCCATCATCCGCGCCGAAGTACCGGGCAGGGGGGTGTTCTATCGCATCCGCCTGGTGGGGTTCGCCGACCGCAAGGCCGCCCGGCGCCACTGCCGCAATCTCAAGCGCGGACACGTTTCCTGCCTGGTGGTGCCCGCCGGCGGCTGAGGCTTTCGTTGCACCCCTCGCCGCGCGGAAGCAGGCAATCGGACAACCAGGGGACCGGCCGCCAACATGGCGGCCGGCTTCCGTGCGTTCTCGTGCGGTGGCGCATTGGTATTCCTCTCGCAATCCTGATATGAAGGGCCTCGCGGAAGGGGAAACGGAGGAACGATGCGCAGGCTGAGAAGATATTTCCTGGCGGGGCTGGTGGCGGTGGCGCCGCTGGCCATCACCATCTGGCTGGCCTGGTGGTTCATTTCGCTGTTCGACCGCTGGATAAAGCCGTTCATCCCGGACATCTACAACCCCGACCATTACCTCCCGTTTTCCGTGCCGGGCGTGGGATTGGTGTTCGCCCTGATGGTCATCACCATGATCGGCGCCTTCACCGCCAACCTGGTCGGCCGCTCCATCATCGCCTGGTGGGAACGTATTCTCGACCGGATGCCGGTGCTGCGCTCCATCTATCGCGGCACCAAGCAGATCTTCCATACCGCCCTGTCGCAGGGCACGCGCAATTTCAAGTCGGTGGCGCTCATTGAATATCCCCGCCCCGGCGTGCATGTCATCGCCTTCATCGCCCGCGAGCTGGATTCCGGCGAGCTGGGCCTGCCGCCCGGCTCGCCCATGTATGCCTGCTTCATGCCCACCACGCCCAACCCCACCTCGGGCTTTCTCTTCTTCGTTCACCAGGACCAGGCCCGCCTCCTGGACATCTCGGTGGAGGACGCCGCCAAGCTGGTCATTTCCGCCGGCCTGGTCTTGCCCGGCTCCGAGGAAACGCCGGAGGCGGAATTGCTGCCGCTGCTGCCCGAGGAAGAACGCATCCGCACGAAAGAAAAGGCGGCGCGCAAGGCCACCGGCAAGGGTGCTCCGGATACGCCGGAAGACTGATTGCGGGCATGTGATACCACTTGTCCGCGTTTTCTTAAGCCCTCGTTAACCACCCTCTCCTTCAATATGTCTCCGGAGAGACAACGCATGGCGCCGCCTGCCAAGACGGCCTGGCGGACCATGTCCGGGGGTGGAAAACGGAACGATGGGCAAGATCGTGCGATTGGTGCCGCGCGAGCGCGGATCGATAACGTCGCCAGCGGGCGGGAGCAGGGCCGAAATCCTGCTGTTCACCGGTGTGCGTCACGAGTATCTGGACGAGCGCTCCAGCCGCCAGGAGCGTGCCTTGCGGAATACGACGGAGAAGCCGGCCGCCGGAGATCGTGCCATGTCGGAGACGGTGGTGAAGGAGCCCGGAACGCTGGCTCATGTCTCCTTTCCTCCTGGCTCCCCACCACCATGTCCATCCGTGGAAGCCAGCGCGATGCCCGCCAGCACCAATGCCAGCGCCAGCAAGGCCCGCCCGGAAACCGGCTCGCCCAACACCAGCACACCCAGCAGATAGCCGAACACCGGGATCAGGAAGTTGATGGTGGCGAAGAACACCGCCCCGGCCCGCCGCAGGATGGCGAACATCATCAGGGCCGCC
>JALVRJ010000103.1 GCA_027031305.1 Hyphomicrobiales bacterium
ACGCCGGTGAGCAGGGCGCCGACGATGCCGCCGATGCCGTGCACGCCGAAGGCGTCCAGGCTGTCGTCATAGCCGAGCATGTTCTTGAGGCTGGTGGCGCCCCAGAAGCAAACCAGGCCGGCGATGAAGCCGAGGATGAGCGCGCCCATAGGATCGACGTAGCCCGAAGCCGGGGTGATGGCCACCAGGCCGGCGATGGCACCGGAAGCCATGCCCAGCACGGAAGGCTTGCCGTGGGTCGTCCACTCGGCAATCATCCAGCCGAGCACTGCCGCCGCAGTAGCGATCTGGGTCACCGCCATGGCCATGCCGGCGGCGGTGTCGGCGGCCACTGCGGAGCCGGCGTTGAAGCCGAACCAGCCCACCCACAGCAGCGAGGCACCGATGAGGGTCAGCACCAGGTTGTGCGGCGCCATGTTCTCCTTGCCATAGCCGATGCGCTTGCCAAGCACGATGGCCGCGACCAGGCCGGCGATGCCGGCGTTGATGTGGACCACGGTGCCGCCGGCGAAGTCGAGCACGCCGGCATCGCCCAGGAAGCCGCCACCCCACACCCAGTGGGCGACGGGAGCATAGACGATGAGCACCCACAGGGCGATGAACACGAGCATGGAGGAGAACTTCATGCGCTCGGCGAAGGCGCCGGTGATCAGCGCCGGGGTGATGATGGCGAACGTCATCTGGAAGGTCATGAAGACCGAATCGGGGATGGAGCCGTTGAGCTTGTCCTTCGTCATGTCGACGAGGAAGGCGTTGGACAGCCCGCCCCAGAACGATTGCAGCGAGCCGCCATCACCAAAGGCAATGGAATAGCCCGCAACCATCCACAGGACGGTCACCAGCGCGGTGATGGCGAAACTCTGCGCCATGGTGGCCAGCACGTTCTTGCGGCGCACCATGCCGCCGTAGAACAGCGCCAGGCCGGGAATGGTCATCATCAGCACCAGCGCCGTGGACGTGAGCATCCAGGCGGTGTTGCCGGTATCCAGCTTGGCCTCCTGGGCGAGCGCCGGGTCGGCCAACAGCAGGCAGGCCGCCGCCATGGCGCCCGCCAGTGTCTTCCAGTTCTTCTTGATGGACATCGGTTCAAACCCCTCGTTGTCATCTCCGGCGGAGCCGCCGCGACGGACCGCTCCGACGGGGAAAATCCCCCTTACAGCGCATCGCGGTCGGTTTCGCCGGTGCGGATGCGCACGGTCTTCTCCACCGGCAGGACGAAAATCTTGCCGTCGCCGATCTGGCCGGTCTGGGCGGCCTCGCGGATGGTGTCCACGACCTTGTCGGCAAGATCTTCGGTCACCGCGATTTCCACCTTCACCTTGGGCAGAAAATTCACGACGTATTCGGCACCACGGTAGATTTCCGTATGTCCCTTCTGGCGGCCGTGGCCCTTGACCTCGGAAACGGTCATGCCCTCGACGCCGAGGTTGGCCAACGCCTCGCGCACGGCCTCCAGCCGGTGCGGCTTGATGATGGCTATGATGTATTTCATGGATGGTCTCCTCCTTCCCACGCAGGGTGCATTCCCTGGCGCTGGATGGTGATGGAATCAAGGAGCGTGCCAATCTGCCCGAAAATTCACAAGTTCATGATTCCTTTACGTTTTGCCCAGTCTCTTCGGGGCATCTTCCCTCCAGGGAGAGCCTAATAATTGGGCATTTCATGTCTTATTGCACAAAAAGAGTGCAGCCATTCCGGCTGGCTAATATATTGCCGGATTATCGGGCATGTGCGCCGGGGCGCGCATTGGCGGGCAGCCGCTGGCAAGCGGCGCTCCTGGCCGCTCATTCCCCGTTGAGGGCCAGCGCGTGGCCGGCCAGGTAGAGGGAACCGGCCACGACCACCCGCACCGGGCTGTCCGGACGCAGGCGGGCGGCCATGCGCAGGGCTTCCTCCAGCGTCGGGGCGGCGCGCGCGCTCAAGCCGACGCGGC
>JALVRJ010000104.1 GCA_027031305.1 Hyphomicrobiales bacterium
GACCACCCCTACGCGCGCGACGCCGAGGGCACCGAGGAAGGCATCCGCGCCGTCACCCGCGACGACCTGCGCGGGCTGCACCGCCGCCTGTTCGCCCGCCAGCACCTGCTTGTAACCGTGGCTGGGGCCATCTCGGAAAAGGAAATGACACGCCACGTGGACGAGGTGTTCGCCTCCCTGCCGGAAAAGTCCGGCATGGCGCAAATCCCCGCCCCGGACATGCCCACCAAGGCCCGCCAACAGGTCATCACCCGCCCCATGCCGCAGACCATCGTGCTCATGGGCCACGAGGGCCTCTTGCGCTCCGACCCGGACTTCCTGCCGGCCTACGTGGTCAACCATATCCTTGGCGGCGGCGGTTTCGGCTCGCGCCTGACGGAAGTGGTGCGCGAGAAGAACGGACTGGCCTATTCCGTCTATTCGGCCCTGTTTTCCTATCGCAACAAGGGCGTCTTCTTCGCCCAGGCCGGCACACGCAATGAACAGGCCATCCGCGCCCTTGATCTCATGAAGCGCGAAATCACGCGCATGAAAAGGGAGGGCGTGACGGCCAGGGAACTGGAGGAGGCGAAAAACTACCTCGTCGGATCCTGGCCACTGCGCTTCGATTCAACCACAAAGATCGCCTCCATCCTGCTCGGGTTCCGCCAGCAGGGGCTGGGCGTGGACTATATCGCCATGCGCAATGACTTGATGCGCGCCATCACGCTCGAACAGGCCAACCGCGCCGCCCGGCGCCTGTTGAAGCCCGAAAGGCTGCAAGTGCTGCTCTACGGCAACCCCACCCTTGCCGCGGCCGCGAAGCCGGCCGCGACGAAGGGCAAGGGCGCCTCGCGAGCCGGGGCCACCCCTGCGACCAACCCGGCAAGGGTCAAGGAAGGCGCCGCCGGGCGCTGATATCTTCGTCGGAGAACATCGCTCGACACGGAATGCAGGACATGACCGGCACCAAAGCGACGACACCCATGCAGCGCAAGCTGCACCGCGCCATGGGCCTCGGCGCCCTGATCATGACCGCCATCGGCTGGCTGGCCACGGTGGCCGCGCTGGCCTTCGCCGGCGAGGCCACCCTGGCCGGTGTGAAGATGTTCAACCTCTTCAACATCGGCATCCAGATCTCGTTTCTGCTGGTCGTCGCCATCACCGGGCGCATCATGGCCATAAACCGCATGAAGGAACCGGCCATCCAACGCAAGTGGCGGCGCATGGGCCTCGCCGTCGCCCTGTCCCTGGTGGTGCTCGCCCCCGCATCCGTCTACCTCGCGCTGTGGGAGAAGGAGCACATGAATACCTCCTCCTTCATCATGGTGCAGGCGGCCGAACTGCTCGCCGGCGCCTCCGTCATATTGCTGCTCTGGGCAAACCTCCGCGACGGCCTGGCGCTGGCGCGGGAAAACCGAGCCACCTGATTTGACGCCAACGGGCGCGCGGCCGACAATCTCCGTCGATGTCGAAACGGAGAATCATGCCCCATGTCCATCCGCAAACTCCCGCCAGAGGTCGTGAACCGCATCGCCGCCGGCGAGGTCATCGAGCGCCCCGCCGCGGTGGTCAAGGAGCTGGTGGAAAACGCGCTCGACGCCGGCGCCAGGCGCATCGAGGTGATCTTCCGCGACGGCGGCCGCACGCTTATCGAGGTCGCCGACGACGGTTGCGGCATGACCAGGGAAGAGCTTGAACTGGCGGTGCAACGCCACGCCACCTCCAAGCTCGTCGACGACGACCTCGTGCGCATCTCCACGCTGGGCTTTCGCGGCGAGGCCCTGGCAGCCATCGGCGCCGCGGCGCGGCTTTCCATCGTCTCGCGCCCGAAGGAAGCGCCGGAGGCGTGGGAAATCCGCGTCGAGGGCGGTCGCGTGCACGCCCCCCGCCCCGCCGCCCGCGGCGTGCGCAGGAACTTCAGCCTGGCCGGGGTGGCGAAGAACAGGTCACG
>JALVRJ010000105.1 GCA_027031305.1 Hyphomicrobiales bacterium
ATGCCGGCCTTCTCGGCGGCGATCTGGCGCAGGGAGTCGCCGAGGAATTCCTCGTGATCATGGGCAACGGGCGTTATCACGTCCAGGGCGATGTTCTCCACCACGTTGGTGGCGTCCAGCCGGCCGCCGAGGCCAACCTCCAGCAACAGCACATCGGCCGGCCGGCGGGCAAAGGCGAGGAGGGCGGCGGCGGTGGTGATCTCGAAAAAGGTGATGGGAGCGCCGGCGTTGGCGGTCTCGCATTCCTCCAGCAGCTCCGCCAGCCAGGTTTCGGCGATGGGCCGCGCCCCGCCTTCGTCAGCCAGCATGATGCGTTCGGCAAAGCGCACCAGATGCGGCGAGGTGTAGGCGTGCACGCGCAGGCCCGCCGCCTCCAGGATGGCGCGCATGAAGGCGATGGTGGAGCCCTTGCCGTTGGTGCCGGCGACGTGAATGGCGGGCGGCAGGGCGCGCTCGGGGTGGCCCAGCGCCGACATCAGCCGCCTCATGCGGGACAGGGTGAGGTCGATGCGCTTCGGGTGCAGGCCGCGCAGGCGCCGCAGAATACTGTCGGTGCGGGCGCGGATGAGGCGTTCGGATGCGTGCGGACGGGTCATCTGTCGTGTTCGATAACGGCTTTGTCATTCATCTTGCGCCGGAGCGCGGACGGTGCCGGCCCTCTCCCCCGCCCAACCACCCAACATGATGGACAAGGTGGTTGGCCGGAGCAGAGGGCCTGAGCTTGCGCCGGAGCGCGGACGGTGCCGGCCCTCTCCCCCGCCCAACCACCCAACATGATGGACAAGGTGGTTGGCCGGAGCAGAGGGCCTGAGCTTGCGCCGGAGCGCGGACGGTGCCGGCCCTCTCCCCCGCCCAACCGCCCAACATGATGGACAAGGTGGTTGGGCGGGAAAGAGCGCTTCTCTTGCGGGCGCCAGAGCGCGGACCGTCACGAATGGGCGAAAATGTCCGTGTCCGGCCAGCCGGCGAGATCCAGCGCCACCCGGGTGGGCAGGAAACGGAAGCATTCCTCCGCCAGCTCCAGCCGCCCCTCGCGGCGCAACATCATCTCCAGCCGCTGCTTCAGCTCGTGCAGGTAGAGCACGTCGGCGGCGGCGTATTGCTTCTGCGCCTCGGAGAGCACCGGCGTGCCCCAGTCGGAGCTTTGCTGCTGCTTGGACATGTCCACGCCCAGCATCTCGCGCACCAGGTCCTTCAGGCCGTGGCGGTCGGTGTAGGTGCGGGCCAGCTTCGAGGCGATCTTGGTGCACCAGACCGGCCCCACCTCGGCCCCCAGCCAATGCTTGAGCACGCCCATGTCGAAGCGCGCGTAATGGAAGATCTTCAGCACCCCGTCGTCTTGCAGCAGGCGCTTCAGGTTTGGCGCGTGGTATGTTTCGCGGTCGAGCTGCACCAGCACGGCGTTGCCGTCGCCGGCGGAAAGCTGCACCAGGCAGAGCTTGTCGCGATGCGGGTTGAGGCCCAGCGTCTCGGTGTCCACGGCCACTTCCGGGCCGAAGTCGATGCCGTCGGGCAGGTCGTGCTTGTAGAGCTTGATGGACATGGACGCGTCCTTGTCGTGAATGGCCGCCGGATCGTGCCCGGCCCTGGCGATGGGTTGAATTGGAGCATAGCAGAAAACGGAACCGCCGGCACGGGGCCGGCGGCGAGATGATGAGGAAAACGTTCGTTAAAAGGTTCAAAGGCAATGGTGCCCGGGAGAAGACTCGAACTTCCACGGCCGTAATGGCCACTGGTACCTGAAACCAGCGCGTCTACCAATTCCGCCACCCGGGCTTACCGGCCATTCACCTAATTTCAGCCGCGGCGAATGTCAAGGGGCTATCTTGGCCAGGAGCGCGCTTTTCACGATGGCCGATTGCGGCTATCAAGAATGGGGAAATTCCGGCGCGAGCGCGCTTCGCAACAAGGATGAATGAGGATGA
>JALVRJ010000106.1:0-4724 GCA_027031305.1 Hyphomicrobiales bacterium
ATGCACGATTGCGGGCCCTGCCGAACCACGAGAAGCGCGTCGCGCTGGTGTTGGCCAACTATCCCAACCGCGACGGGCGCATTGGCAATGGCGTGGGGCTGGACACGCCGGCCAGCGCCGTCCATGTCCTGCGAGCGCTGAAGGAAGTCGGTTACGACGTGGCGCGCGTGCCCGAAGAGGGCGACACGCTCGTCCGTTTCCTGCAAGCCGGCCCCACCAACGCGCGGCCCGAGAACAGTGCCGACTTCACCTTTCCGCTGGAGACCTACCTGAATTATTTCAACGCCTTGCCGGAGGAAGCTCGCAAACCGATTCAGGATCGCTGGGGGGCGCCACAGGATGATCCCTTTTTCCGCCCCGGCGAAGGCGCCTTCGCCATGCCGGCGCGCAAGCTGGGCGAGAAGGTAGTCTGCGCCATTCAGCCGGCGCGTGGCTACAACATCGACCCCAAGGCCACCTATCACGATGCGGCCCTGCCGCCGCCACATGGCTATCTCGCGTTCTATTTCTGGCTGCGGGAGCATTTTGGCGCCGACGCCATCGTTCACGTGGGCAAGCATGGCAACCTGGAATGGCTGCCGGGCAAGGCGCTGGCGTTGTCCGAGGCCTGTTTCCCCGACGCAGTGCTACCGCCAATGCCGCATTTCTATCCGTTCATCGTCAACGACCCTGGCGAGGGAGCGCAGGCGAAGCGGCGCACGGCGGCCGTGATCATCGATCACCTGATGCCGCCGCTGGTGCGGGCGGAAACGCACGGGGCGCTGATGGAGCTGGAACGGCTGGTGGACGAATACTGGCAGGCCGCCGGCATGGACGCGCCACGGGCGGAACGCTTGCGCGAGGACATCATCCTGCACGCCGTAACGAGTGGTATTGCCGAGGACGCGGGCGTGGCGGAGCTGTTGCGAGAAGACCCGGACGAGGCGCTCGCCCTGCTGGATGCCTGGCTTTGCGACCTGAAGGAGGCGCAGATCCGTGGCGGGCTGCACATTCTGGGCGAGCCGCCCGGCGGCGGCGAGGTGGAAGCACTGGCGGAAACGCTGGTGGCGCTGGCGCGGATGCCGCGCGGCGATGGAACAGGCGAGAACGCCTCGCTGATCCAGGCGCTGGCCGATGACCTGCTGCCCGGTTTCGCGCCGTTCGATGCGCCGCCGGCGGCGCCATACGAAGGCGCGCGCCCTGCCCTGCTGGCGCAGATTTCCGACGCGCCGTGGCGCACCAACGCCGATGCGCGCGAGCGGCTGGAGCTGCTGGCGCTGTACCTTTCGCAGAGCATTCTTTCTGCCGCCATGCCCGCCACCTCCTCCGTCATTCCCGCGCAAGCGGGAATCCAGAAAAAAACGCGGGGAATGGATCCCCGCTTTCGCGGGGATGACGAAGAGAAACGGAGGGGAGCTGATAAAAAGAAACAAGGTGGAGATGACGAAAAAAAGAACGTAGCACGTCAAGCCATCCACGCACCCGGCCCCGCGAGCGCGGCGGTGCTGGGGTGGGTAGCGCGGGAATTGCTGCCGAAGCTCGTGCAATCGGCGCAAAACGAAATCGCCAACCTGCTCAAGGGGCTGAACGGTCACCACGTCCCGCCCGGCCCTTCCGGCGCCCCCAGCCGCGGACGGCCGGACGTGCTGCCCACGGGGCGGAACTTCTACAGCCTCGATGCCCGCGCGCTGCCCACCCCGGCGGCGTGGGACTTGGGGCGCCGCTCGGCGGAGAACATGATCCAGCGGCACTTCATGGAACACGGGGAATATCCGCGCGCCATCGGCCTGTCGTGCTGGGGCACCTCGAACATGCGAACGGGAGGCGATGACATCGCGCAGGCGCTGGCGCTCATCGGCGCGAAGCCGGAGTGGGATCATGCGTCGGGCCGGGTGGTGGGCTTTTCCATCATGCCGCTGGCGGAGCTGGGTAGGCCGAGGGTGGACGTCACTTTACGCATTTCCGGCTTTTTCCGCGATGCCTTCCCGCAGCAGATCGAACTGTTCGACCGCGCCATCCGCGCCATCGGGGCGCTGGACGAGCCGGAGGAGGACAACCCCATCGCCGCGCGCATGAAGGCCGAGCGCGAGCGCCTGCTGCGCGAGGGATGGGATGCGCAGCAGGCCGAGCGCATGGCCGGATACCGCATCTTCGGCACCGCAGCCGGGGCCTATGGTGCGGGCCTGCAGGCGCTGTTCGACGAAAATCTGTGGGAGACGCAGGCGGATCTGGCCGAAACGTGGATCGACTGGGGGGCGCACGCATACGGTGCCCATGAACAGGGCGCGCAGGCGAAGGAAGCCTTGCGCCGGCGGCTGGCCAGTCTCGACGCCGTCGCGCACAATCAGGACAATCGCGAGCACGACGTGCTGGATTCGGACGACTACTACCAGTTCGAGGGTGGTTTCGCCGTGGCGGCGAAACACGTGAAGGGAAAACCCGTGCCCGTGTGGCACAACGACCATTCCCGGCCAGAGCGGCCCGTCACCCGCTCGCTGGAAGAGGAAATCGCGCGGGTGGTGCGCACACGGGCCACGAACCCGAAATGGATTTCCGCCATGATGCGGCATGGATACAAGGGCGCGTTTGAGCTCTCGGCCACGCTGGATTACATGTTCGCCTTCGCCGCCACCACGGGCGCGGTGAAGAGCCATCACTTCGAGGCCGCCTATGAGGCCTGGCTGAAGGACGAAGAGGTGCGCCAGTGGCTGGAAGAGCACAACCCGCACGCGCTCATGGACATGGCGGCGCGCTTCGAGGAGGCCATGGCGCGCGGCTTCTGGCGGCCACGGGCCAATGACGCACCGGCCCTGCTGGACGAGTTGCGGAAAAAACACGCGAAAGGAGCCACCGGATGAGCGACAAGCAACGCGACCCCGAGCGCCACGCGCAGAAAATGGCCAAGAAGGCCCGCGCACGGGAGAAGATCATGGCGACGAAACAGGTCGAGAAGGGCCTGTTGATCGTGCACACCGGCAAGGGCAAGGGCAAGTCCACGGCCGCCTTCGGCATGGTGCTGCGCGCGCTGGGCCACGGCATGAAGGTGGCCGTGATCCAGTTCATCAAGGGCAGCCGGGACATCGGCGAGAAGAAGGCGCTTGAATGTTTCGGCGATCAGGTGTCGTTCTTCGCCTGCGGCGAGGGCTTCACGTGGGAGACGAAGAACCTGGAGAAAGACCGCGAGCTGGCGCGCCGCACGTGGGCGGAGGCGGAAAGGGCGCTCTCGCCCGGCTCGGACTTCGACATGGTGGTGCTGGACGAGCTGAACGTGGTGCTGAAATACGGCTACCTCGATCTTGACGACGTGATGCCCGCGCTCATCGCCCGCCCGAAGATGCAGCATGTCATCATCACCGGGCGCAATGCACCAGATACGCTCATCGAACACGCCGACCTGGTGACGGAAATGACGCTAGTGAAGCACCCCTTCCGCTCTGGTGTGAAGGCCCAACCGGGCGTGGAGTTTTGAGCCGCATCCGGTATGGGAAACCGCGCCCGGTTTCACTCAGGCATTTTCACCCTCCCGCTCGCGGCGGATGTCGGGCGGGGTGGCCTCTTCCTTCAGCTGGGCAATGGCCTCTTCCAGCTTCAGCGTGCGCTGGGCCTTCGAGCCAAGGCGGCGCTCGTTCACCGTGCCTTCCTCCACCTCGCGCTTGCCCACCACGAGAATTACCGGCACCTTGGCTAGCGAATGCTCGCGCACCTTGTAGTTGATCTTCTCGTTGCGAAGATCGGCCTCGGCCCTGAGGCCCGCCGCCTTCAGGCGTGCCTCCACCTGTTTCGCATACTCGTCGGCATCGGAGGTGATGGTGGCCACCACCACCTGCACCGGCGCCAGCCACAGCGGCAGATGCCCGGCATAATGCTCGATGAGAATGCCGATGAACCGCTCCAATGATCCGAACATGGCGCGGTGGATCATCACCGGCGTATGCTTTTCGCCATCGGCGCCGACATAAAAGGCCTCGAACCGCCCCGGCAGGTTGAAGTCCAGCTGCACCGTGCCGCACTGCCAATCGCGCCCGATGGCGTCGCGCAGCACATATTCCAGCTTCGGGCCATAGAAGGCGCCCTCGCCCGGGTTCAGCGAATATTCGCCGCCGGCCTCCTCCACGGCCTCCTTCAGCGCCTTCTCGGCGGCGTCCCACACCTCGTCCGAACCGACGCGCTTTTCCGGCCGGTCGGAGAACTTTATGCGCACGTCCTCGAAACCGAAGTCCTTGTAGATATTGAGTATCAGCTCGTGCAGGCGCACGCATTCCTCCTTGATCTGTTCCTGCGTGCAGAAGATGTGCGCGTCGTCCTGGGTGAAGGAGCGCACGCGCATCAACCCATGCAGGGCGCCGGACGGCTCGTAGCGATGCACCTTGCCGAATTCGGCCATGCGTATGGGCAGGTCGCGGTAGCTCTTCAGGCCGTGCTTGAAGATCTGCACATGGCCGGGGCAGTTCATGGGCTTGCAGGCGAAGATGCGCTCGTCCTCCGTCTGCGTGATGAACATGTGCTCGCGGAACTTCTCCCAGTGGCCGGACTGCTCCCACAGCTTGCGGTCCATCATGTCCGGCGTGTTGACCTCGATGTAGCCGGCCCTGTCCTGCACCCGGCGCAGGTAGTTCACCAGCTGCTGGAAGATGGTCCAGCCCTTCTGGTGCCAGAAGACGGAGCCCGGCGCCTCCTCCTGAAAATGAAACAGGTCCATCTCGCGCCCCAGGCGGCGGTGGTCGCGCTTCTCCGCTTCTTCCAGC
>JALVRJ010000106.1:4734-6090 GCA_027031305.1 Hyphomicrobiales bacterium
TCTCGCGGAAGCGCTCGATGCCCTCGTCGCGGCTGACCACCTCCTTGCGGAACGGCAGGTTGCGCGCGACGATCTCCTTCATCTTCTTCTCGATCTTCGGCAGGTCTTCCGGCGTGAATGGCTCGTTGCGGAAGAAGTCGTAATAAAAGCCGTTCTCGATGACCGGGCCGATGGTGACCTGCGTGCCGGGATAAAGCTCCTGCACGGCCTGCGCCATCACGTGCGCGGCGTCGTGCCGGATGAGCTCCAGCGCTTCGGGATCGTCGCGGGTGATGATGCGCACCGTCGCGTCGTGCTCGATGGGATCGGCAAGGTCGCGCAGCTCGCCGTCGACCTCGATGGCCATGGCCTTCTTCGCCAGCGACTTCGAGATGGACTTCGCCAGCTCCTCGCCGCTGATGCCGGCCTCGTATTCCTTCTCGCTGCCGTCGGGAAAGGTGATGGTGATGCGGGACATGAGAATGTCTCCTGCTCAGTCGCTGCCTACGGATGCAGGTAAGCGGAGTTGACGAAACGAAGAGGCGGGCCGCCGTCGGGCCCGCGTGAACAGCTATTGCAGCAGTGCCGGCGCGGGGTCAACCGGGCAAATCGTCCCCACGCACCACGAACGGTGGAACGGGCCGGCGGGGCCGCCACAACTTCGGCCACTTGCGGCGTATTGTTGGTTGGTCGTGGGAGCCGGCAGACGGGACGGTTTTGCCTTCGCGGCATTTTTGCTATGTCTCGGGAAACGAGAATTGGGGGTTGCGCTTTCATGTCCGCGCGGAAATTCGGCACGATTCGACCTCTCCGGGCGAGAGGAATGACGGGCGCCTGGCGCGCCCAGGCGCGGGCGGCGGCGGGGCCCGCCGCGTTGGCCATGATCCTGTTGAGCGCCTGCACGACGGATCAGGCGCTGGACCTGCAGGGTGATTCGCGCGACATCGCGTTGGTGGTGGATGCCGCTTCGGCCCCGGCGGCCAGCCTTTCGGACGCAATTTCCCGCGCGTCTCCCTCGTTCGTGACCCTGCTCATCAAGAAACCGCGCACAGCGTCCGGTTTCGGCGGCTCCAAGGGCGTGGCCACGGGCAGTGGCTTCTTCGTCGATGCGGCGGGACACGTGCTGACCGCCGGACACGTGGCCGTTGAGCCCGGCCTGAAGGCCTCGGCGCGGGCGGCGGACGGCCGCCTGCACGAAGGAAAGGTGGTGGCCGTTTCCAACGTGCCGGACATCGGGCTGATCCGGCTTTCGCACTTGCGTGCGCCGGCGCTGACACCGGCCGCCTCGCCCTGTCTGAAGAAGGGGGAGCCTGTCTTTTCGCTGGGGCGGCCGCGGCAGGCGAAGGAAACGGCGCGGGTGGGCGAGCTGGTGGCGAT
>JALVRJ010000107.1 GCA_027031305.1 Hyphomicrobiales bacterium
ATCGTCGATCGTTCGCCCATAGTGGTGGCGGTGTCCTCTTCCGGCGCCTCGCCCATTCTCGCACGCATGATTCGCGCCCGCCTGGAAACCATGCTTCCGGCGGCCTTCGGCAAGCTGGCGGCATTCGCCGGCGACATCCGCGAGAAGGTCATGACGCGGCTGAAGAACCCGGAAAACCGCCGCCGCTTCTGGGAGCGCATCCTCGAGGGGCCGCTCGCCACGCTGGTGTTCTCCGGAGACGACCAGACGGCGCGAACGCTGCTCGAGCGCGAGCTGACGGCGGCCGCGGCGGAAGAGCGCGAAGGCGTCTCCGGCGAGGTCTACCTGGTGGGTTGCGGGCCGGGCGACCCGGATCTCTTGACCTTCAAGGCCCTGCGCCTGATGCAGAAGGCCGACGTCGTGCTCTACGACCGCCTGCTGGGCGATGGCATTCTCAACCTCGTGCGCCGCGAGGCCGAGCGCATCTACGTCGGCAAGCGCGAGGGTGACCACGCCGTGCCGCAGGAGGAGATTTCCGACATGCTGGTGCGCCTTGCCAGGGAAGGCAGGCGCGTGCTGCGGCTCAAGGGCGGCGATCCGTTCATCTTCGGCCGCGGCGGCGAGGAAATCGAGAAACTGGCCGAGAATCACATCCCCTTCCAGGTGGTGCCGGGGGTGACGGCGGCCTCCGGCTGCGCCGCTTATGCCGGCATCCCGCTCACCCACCGTGACCATGCGCAGAGCTGCCTGTTCATCACCGCGCATGGCAGGAACGGCATCGTCGACGTCGACTGGGCGCAGATCCTGCGCCCCAACCAGACGGTGGCCGTCTACATGGGCCTGAAGTTGTTGCCCGACCTGATGCGACAGTTCATCGACCACGGTGGTGCCCCGGACATGCCCGTGGCCGTCGTGGAGAAAGGCACCCGGCCCGATCAGCGCGTCATCACCGGTACCATCGCCGACATCGCGGACAAGGTGAAGGAAGCGGGCCTGAAAAGCCCGGCCATGATCATCATCGGCACCGTGGTGACGCTTCGCGACAAGCTCGCCTGGTATCTCCCCGAGGATGGCGACGCCGAAGCCACGCAAGGCCGCTTCATCGGCTCGCTGTGAGGTTCATTCCTTCATGCCCCCACATCCTCGTCACCCCGGCCACGACACACCGATATCCGAGAATCATTCCCTGCTTTGCCCAAACACGTCATTCCCGCGCAAGCGGGAATCCATAACATGCTGACAAATCGCAACTATTAATGGATCCTCGCTTTCGCGGGGATGACGAAAGAGAGCAGGGAATGACGAAAGAACGAAGCCCCATACAGGCCCGCATTTTTCATTCTTCATTGCAAGTGTTTGTCAGGCATAGGTTTTGGCCAAATGCACATTTTTCCTTGGGTGCAAATGGGCCATGACGAGAGAGTTGAATCTCACCCCTCCTCCGCTTCTTCCTCCCCCGGCAACTGATGCTTCAGCATCAGCGGCGCCTGAGCGAAGGCGAAGAGGAAAGTCAGCGGCAACAGGCCGAAAACCTTGAAGTTCACCCAGGCATCGGTGGAAACACTGCGCCACACCACCTCGTTCAGCACCGCCAGGAACACGAAGAACAGCCCCCAGCGCAAGGTGAGCTTGCGCCACCCCTCCTCCGTCATGCGGATGGCCTCGCCCATCAACATCTGCATGAACAGCCGGTTGAACGCGAGCCCGCCCAGCAGGATGGCGCCGAACAGCGCGTTCACCAGCGTCACCTTCACCTTGATGAAAGTCTCGTCGTGCAGCCAGATGGTCAGCCCGCCAAACAGCAGCACGAACACGAGCGCGATGATGGGCATCAGCGGCAGGCGGCGTATTTTCCACCACGTCCAGCCCATGGCCAGCACGGCGGAAACCATGTAGGCCGCGGTGGCGGCGAAAATGCCCCACTTGGCGTTGACCCCGAA
>JALVRJ010000108.1 GCA_027031305.1 Hyphomicrobiales bacterium
GGTGCGCGAGCGCTACGAGCGCCCCCTGCCCCGGCGGTTCTACGATGATGTTTCGGTGAACGAGGCGGACGGTGGCTTCGCCGTGCTGCTGGACGGCCGTCCCCTGAAAACGCCGCTGAAGCGCGCCTTCGTGGTGCCCACCCGCGCGCTGGCCGAGGCGGTGGCGGCGGAATGGCGGGCGCAAGAAGAGCGCATCAACCCCGCCACCATGCCCATGACGGGGCTTTCCAACGCCGCCATCGACAAGGCAGACGCCAGCCAGCCGGAAAACGAGCGGGCGGCCTTGCAGGCGCATGTGCGCGAGCTGGTGGCGCATGACATGCTGTGCTACCGCGCCGAGGCCGCGCAGCCCGGGCTGGCGGAGCGGCAACGGCGGGCGTGGGATCCGTTGATCGACTGGGCAGAGGATGCGTTGGGCGCGCGGCTGCACCTGGCGGAAGGCATCATGCCGGTGGAGCAGCCCGAACAGGCCGTTAATGCCCTCGTTCGGCCTTACGAAGAGGCCGCGCCCTTTACCTTCGTGCCGCTGTTTTCCATGGCCACGCTGACGCGCTCGGCCGTCATTCCGCTGGCGGTGATGCATGGGCGCATCTCGCCGGAGGATGCATGGGAGGCCTCGGTGCTGGAAGAGCGCTGGAACATGGAGCTGTGGGGCGAGGACGAGCAGGCCGCGCGGCGCATGGCGCACCGCCGCGCCGAGTTCATGGCCGCGGCGCGGTTCCTGGAGCTGGTGGCTTGAGCCCCCGCTGTCCTCCCCTGCCCTTCACCCCTCCAGCTCCAGCAGGCGGAAGCCTTTTTGCAGGTGTTTTTCCATGGGGTAGCCATGCGCGTGGCAGATGACCTGCACGCCGTTGACCGCCAACACGTGCTGCGCGTGCACGTGGCCGTGAATCCACAGCCCCGTGCCACCAAACGAATGATTTTCCCGGTCGAGGATGGGCGTGGCGTAGAACGGGTTGTAAATGCTGCTCGGGAGGTTCTTTTGCACCGCCTCGTAAGTGGGGGCGTGGTGGGTGATGATGATATCCGCCTCCACCTCGACGAGAAAGACGAGGTGCGCGCGGTGCGCTTCCTGCAACCGTTCGTATGAAATGCCGCGGATGACGCGCGCGTCCGTCATGCCACGCTTGAAATCGGGCCACCAGCGCTCGGGAAAGCCCGTCCACAGCGTGGCGCCGGCAAACCGCAGGCCATCTATCTCGCGCACGAACAGTCCCTCTTCCGGCGATGGGAAGTCATGGCCGTAGAAGTCATGGTTGCCGGGCACGAACAATACCTCGCCGGGTAGCGCGCGAAGATATGCCGCGCGCACCTCCGGGTCGGGGTGCAGGTCGCCAGCCACGATGTAGATATCGGCCGGCGGGGCCGGTGGCGGCGGCGTGCGGAACTCCAGATGCACATCTGAAATGATGGCCAGTTTCATGGGCGCATATTATCAGGCCGTGAACAGCAGAACGAGGCAGATGACCAGCCCCGCCGCCACCAGGGGAGCGGGCGCGCGGAAGGTGCCTTCGGGGGGCGGTTCGCCGCGCCATTTCACCGCCAGCAGCGCAGCGCACACCAGCGCATAGACAAGGAGCACGATGCGCGCGGTCATGCCCGCCAGCCCCTCCACCACCGGGAAGGCCAGCGCCAGCCCCATCATGATCAACCAGGCCAGCAACACGGCATTGAGCGGTGTGCGGAAGCGCGGGTGCACCCACCCCAGCGCGGCAGGCAACCTTCCCATGCGGGCGAGGCCGTAGAAGATGCGTGAGGCCATGACGATCTGGACGAGCACGCCGTTGACGACGGCGATAGAGGCGATGGCGGCGATCATGTCCGCCGGCACGCCAGGCAGGCGCTCGGCCACCAGCGCCAGCGGCTCTTTTGACCGGCCGAGCTCGGCGTGCGACACGGTAGTGGTGGCCACGGCATAGACCAGCAGATAGATGACGGCGGTGATGAACAGCGTGAGGAAGATGGCGCGCGCGAGAGTGCGCTCCGGGCGCTTCGTTTCCTCGGCCACGGTCACCATGTCCTCGAAGCCGATAAAGGCGAAAAAGGTGAGCAGCGTGGCGCCGAACACACGCGCGGCGTCGGCCATGGTCATGGGCGGCGGATGGGCCAGGCTGGACAGGGCCTCCACCGGCTCGTGCGCAAGTCCGGCGAAAATGACGAGCAGCAACCCGCCCACTTCAAGCGCGGTGATGACGCCCGCCGCCAACACCGATTCCCTGATGCCGACCACGGCAACAAGGGCCAGCACGGTAGCCAGTGACAGCGCGAGCATCAGCTCCGGGATGGACAGCCAGCGAGTGAGATAGCCGGCCGCGCCCAAGGACAGGGCGGCGGCGGAAAGCAGCCCCGCAAGGGCCACGGCAAGGCCCACCAGCACACCCAGCCAGGGCGCCCGGAAGCCCTCCGAGACATAGCGTGCGGAGCCGGCGGCATGGGGGGCGCGGCCGACGAATTCGGCATAGGCGAGTGCGGGCAGCAACGCGGCCAGCAGTCCCAGCAGAAAAGCGTAGTGGCCATAAGATCCGGCGATGCCCGCAACCTTGCCCACCAACACGTAAATCCCCGCGCCGATGGTGGTGCCCAATCCATAGAGGATCAGCAGGGGAAGCCCCAGTGTGCGCTTCAGCCTGGTAGCGGGGCGCCCGGCGCTGGCGGTGGGTGAAGGTTTGCGGGTCACGAGCATGGGCATGTCCGCCATTTCTCCCATTGCATGGACGAGGCTTCTTGCGTCAGGCCGCGGTACGTGGCGCCACGACCACCTTCATCGATATAGATGCGCGCCGCATGGCGTGTTGAGTCGCAGATCGGGCGGCGAGGAAAGGTGCAGGCCCCTGCCCTGGATCTCGTATGCCACGGTATTGGTGGCGAGGCCCGCGTCTCCCGTTATCCTGAACACGAGCTTCGGGCGGCCATCATAGGAGGCCAGCTCGTAATCCGCATCCCACTTGATGACCTTCATGCCGCTGTCGGGCAGGACGGCGCCCTCGTTGTCGTAGGTTAGGCAGAAATCGCCGGCGGGAGAGACGCCCCGGTCGTCGACGATGTAGACCCGCATGGTTTCCGTCTGCTCGCCCATTTGCAGGAACGGAAGATGCAGAAAGAGCATCATGCGCCCATCGTCGACCCTGGCCATGCGCACCCACCCGGGGCTGACGCGCCCCCACGTTCCCCATTCGTCGAAATGACGCCAGACCCTGTGCTTGCGCCACTTGCCGTGCCGCTTGCGGTAGACCTCCAGCGTCATGCGCGAGGTACAGGCATGACAGGCCTCCTCGTTGGGGATGGCGGCAACGACCCAGGTTTCGGGTGTGCCGGCGCGGCGGACCTGGAATAGGCCAACGATGCGATGGTTGCAGGTGCCGAACACGGGGCAAGGAAAACGGTATTTGCCGCCGGCCTCGAACAGCCGGGCGGCACGCTGCGCCGCGATGTTGTGCAGCATCTCCGCCGCCTTGGCGACACGCATGGGCAGCCATGCGCCGGCGATGGCCACACCGAGCAGCGCCCACGGCAAAAGCCTGTGCCAGATGCTCCCGCCACGCATGATCCGGCCTCCCGCCATGTTTTTTCCAGTTCGCCCGATCATGAATATGGGAAGGCCGGGCGCTTTTGCCCACCGGTGCGATGGGGGGATCTCCGCCGACGCGTCCCTTGCCCCGGCAGTGCCGGAAGCGGCCCTTAAGGACCGAAGCGCATTCGCAACATGCCGCCCTTGCGCCAGATGAGCAGGTCGCGCACGCGGGGGCTGACCTCCAACAGCTTGAGCAGTTGCGCCACGGAGCGCAGGCGCCTGCCATTCAGTTTCAGGATGACATCTCCACGGCGGATGCCGATGCGCGCCGCCGGGCCGCCCAGCACCTTCATCACCAACACGCCGCCTTCACTGTTCAGCCCGGCGCGGCGGGCGGCCTCGGGCAACAGGTCGGTCACTTCGGCGCCCGCCAACAGGTGCTTGCCACGCAGCAACACCGCATGGTCGGGCGTGTTCACCACGCCCCTGGGCGGTGGAACGCGCCTTGCCCTGAAGCTGACGCGCCTGCCATTGCGCAATACTTCCACGATCGCCCTGGTACCGATGGGCTTGCTGGCCCAGTGGTAGCCGAACTCGCTGGCGTTGCGCAGCGGCTTGCCGTCGATGCGCAGGATGACGTCGCCGACGCGGATGCCGGCCTGTTTCAGCGGGCTTTGCGGCAGCAAGCGCTCTACCAGCGCACCATGTGGCCGGCCCAGTCCCAATGCTTCGGCCATGTCCGGATCGATGGCGCGCAGTTTCACACCAGCCCAGGGGCGCACCACCTTGCCCAGCCGGGCGTTGGCCAGCATGACCTTCACCAGGTTCACCGGCACGGCGAAACCAATGCCGATGTTGCCACCGGTGCGCGAGACAATCATGGTGTTGATGCCCACCAGGCGGCCCCGCGTGTCCACCAGCGCGCCGCCGGAGTTGCCGGGGTTGATGGCGGCGTCCGTCTGGATGAAATGCTGATAGGGTGAACGCCCCACCCGGGTGCGCCCCAGGGCGGAGATAATGCCCATGGTCACCGTCTGGCCAACGCCGAAGGGGTTGCCGATGGCCAGCACCACGTCGCCCACCTGCAACGCATCCGAATCGCCCAGCTCGATGACGGGCAGCTCCTCGTCTTCCGGGTCTATCTTCAGCAAGGCCAGGTCGGTGAGAGGATCCACCAGCACCACGTCGGCCCTGAACTCGCGGCCGTCGGCCAGCACGACGCGGATGTCGGTGGCGTTCTCGATGACATGGCCGTTGGTGACGATCTTGCCGTCCTGCGTGACGATGACGCCGGAGCCCAGCGAGTTGCGCACGCGCTCTTGTGGAATGTCGGGGAAGAGGTCGTCGCCGAAGAAGTGGCGGAAGAAAGGGTCGTCGAACAGCATGGGCAGGCGGCGCCGCGCGCGCACCACCTGCCGGGCATAGACGTTCACCACCGCCGGGCGGGCCTTTTTCACCACCGGGGCGAAGGTGAGCTTCAGCTGCGCCATGTTCTGCGGCACCCGCTCTTTCGCCTGTGCGGAAGCCAGTGCAAAAAGCGCCAGCGCCAGCAGGACGAGCACCCATAAAGCCCTCGTCATGCCGGCGAAAGCCGGCATCTCGCTCCATGAACACCGCCCCTGCGATATTGCGCGAGACCCCGGCTTTCGCCGGGGTGACGAGTGTGCATCCTTTTCCACGAAAACCCGCATCTCGCCTCCCTCAGATGAACGGCACGAACGGAATGCCGCAGCCGCTCAAACCCGTCATCAGCGCCGCCAGCGCGGCCCAGCGAAGCATGTTTCTCATGTTTCCACCCCCGGTTTGCGGCCCCTTGCCAGCGCCGCACGTTGGGCCTACATCTCGGCCACAACGGCCCGGCAGGCAGCCAATGGACACCCTGCGCCCCGAAACGGGCGCGATCATGGCGGCGCGAATCGCCCGCCTGCGGCAGTTATAGCACCCGAACCCGGCCCATGAACGCATTCAAGGCAGACCCGCGCACCACCATCTCCATCCGCGGCGCGCGCGAACACAACCTGAAGAACGTTTCCGTCGATCTGCCCAAGAACCGGCTGATCGTCTTCACGGGGCTTTCCGGCTCCGGGAAAAGCTCGCTTGCGTTCGACACCATCTACGCCGAGGGCCAGCGCCGCTACGTGGAGAGCCTTTCCGCCTACGCCCGGCAGTTCCTGGAGATGATGCAGAAGCCGGACGTGGATGCCATCGAGGGCCTCGCACCCGCCATCTCCATCGAGCAGAAGACCACCAGCCGCAACCCGCGCTCCACCGTCGGCACGGTCACGGAAATCCACGACTACATGCGCCTGTTGTGGGCGCGCGTCGGCACGCCCTATTCGCCGGCCACGGGGCTGCCCATCGAGAGCCAGACCGTGAGCCAGATGGTGGACCGGCTGCTGGAGCTGCCGGAGGGCACGCGGCTCTACCTGCTGGCCCCCATCGTGCGCGGGCGCAAGGGCGAATACCGCAAGGAGTTCGCCGAGCTCTTGCGCGCGGGCTTCCAGCGCGTGAAGGTGGACGGGGAGTTCTACCATCTCGAAGACCCGCCCGTTCTGGACAAGAAGTTCA
>JALVRJ010000109.1 GCA_027031305.1 Hyphomicrobiales bacterium
CATCACAATATCGGGTGGTTGGGCGGGGGAGTGGGCCGTGTCCCGCGCACTTCCGTGCAAGAAACACGCTTCAGCCCGGCGAACGCCCCACCTGCCGCAGCACCACCGCCAGCGCCCGCGCCAGCACGCACATGCCCGCCATCGCAAGCCACGCCCGCGCCGAGTAGGCCGCATACAACCGCCCCGAGGCCCACATGGCCGCGGTCATGAACAACCCCATGCTGAGCGCCGAATACAAGGCCTGCCCCGTCGCCGCCAGCCGCGCCGGCACCCGTGTCCGCACGAAGGCGATCGCCCCCAGGTGCGCCGCCCCGAAGGTGAAGGCATGTAACGACTGCAACACGAACAACACCGCCAGCGGCGGATCCATGGCCATGCCGGCCCAGCGCACGATGCCCGCCGTCGCCGCCAGCATCAGCAGCCGCACCGCTCCCAGCCTGGCGGTCACCTGTGCCGAAAACCAGAACAACGCGACCTCGGCCAGCACGCCCGTGGCCACCAGCAGGCCGACGACCGTCCCCGAATATCCCAGGCCTTTCCAGTGCAGCGCCGCGAAACCATAGAGCATGGCGTGCGAGGCCTGCACCAGGCCCGCCACCAGCAGGAACAGGGCGAACGTGCCATTCAGCACACCCCGCCAGCCGCCCTTCCCCGCCCAAGTGTCCCGTTCCCCGCTCTGCCCCTCCGCTGGCGTTTCCGGCAGGGCGACGATCGCGGCCAGCGTCAGCGCGTGCGCCACCACCAGCGCCCACACCAGCATCGTCGGCGCCATCACGTCCATCAGCACGCCCGCCACCATCGCCCCCAGGATGAAGGCGAGCGAGCCCCACAGCCTCATGCGCCCATAGGCCACCCCTTGCCGCGCGCCGGTGCGCACCGCCAACACCTCCGCCAGCGGTACCAGCGGCGAAAAGAAGAAGGCCACCGCCACCACCCCGATGAACACCGGCCACCACCCTTCCGCCAACCCCAGCCCCACCAGCGCCGCGAGGGCGAGCGTCGCGCAGGCGGCCATGACCAGCTTCATCCGGCCGCTGCGGTCCGCCACCTGCGCCAGCAGCGGCTGCGCCACGACCCGCCCCAGGCTCTGCGCCGCCAGCACCCGGCCGATGGCCGCCGCGTCCAGACCGCGCGCCGCCAGCCATACCGGCAACAATGGCAGCATCATCCCGATGGCCAGGAATTGCGCGCCATACAGCAAGGCGACACGCCACGCCGCCACCTGTCCCGAATCAGTCTCCAAGGCACCCCGCAAGGCTTTGCTAACCATTTCCGGCAATACTTCCCCCGATATCCCCGCCGCTCCCCCTGGCGCGTTCCAACGCCGAGGCGGCGCGGCGGAAAGGGAATTTCCCATGTGAGTGAGGGGTTGGTGGGCATGAACCGGTCTTCCCGTGGCGTCGTCAAGCAGAAACGGCACGATGTGGCAAATGGCAACGCGGACCGCGACTGGCACGATGATTACGAGGCCATCGAGGCCGCGGTCATGGAAACGCCGCGCGGCCGCTGGTTTCTGTCCGAATACCTGCGCCGCCATCAGAACGACGAAACCCGCCGCCTGCTGCATTCCCTCCGCAAGCTGATGCAGGCCCAGGCTCGCGCCAACGAATTGGCGCGCGGCCACGCCGCCGGCACCCCTCCTTCCGACACCGCAATGCCCACCACCCACGGCGAAGCCGCGCTGGACGGCATCCGCCTGTTGCTGGCGCGCGCCGCCGACGACGCGGCCGATGTTCTGCACGGCCAGCCGCCTGCCGAGCACACCCTGCCGGACGCCGCCGCCAGCCGTCTCGCCCTGTTGCTGCGCGAGGCCCATGACATCCCGCAGGCCGCCCCCGCCCTGCTGGTGGTGCTGACCACCCTGTTCGAACGCCTGGCCCACATGCTGGGCGAGCCACGGCCCGAACCGGTGACAT
>JALVRJ010000110.1 GCA_027031305.1 Hyphomicrobiales bacterium
CCACCCCACGGCCACCGCCACCAGCCACAACACCAGGTTTTCCGTGACATAAGAGACGGGCCCCACGGCGAAACCGCTGACATTGAGCGGGTCCAGCAGCGGAATCACCAGCCCGTTGAACACCAGCACCGCCGCCACGGCCAGGAACGACCGCGCGATGGCCGCTCCGTCCGCGCCGAAGGGCGCCACCGCCTCGTCCTCGCGCCCGCGCAACAGCAACGCGAAGGCCCGCCACGCCTCCCGCGCCTCTCTCAGAAAAATCTCCATCACATGCCCCCTTCTTCGACAACCATCCCGTCCTTCCGCGCATTCCACGCACCATGAATGGACGGGCCCGAGAAACCCGCTTCAGCGCAAGGCGACGGGCGGCAGACTCCCGGTCGATATCGCCAGGCCCCGCCCCTGCTTCGTCCGGTTCCGCCGCGCCGTCCGGCACGGTCCGACATTCACCCGTTCCGGCGCCACCAGGCCCAGCAACCTTGGCCGCCCCCTCTCGTCGGCCATCACCATCACGCCGCCCGCCGTGGGCAAGGTTCCCTTGCATTGCAGCTCCACCGGCGCGCGTCCACCCCGCCCCTTCTCCATCACGCCCCGACACGTTACCTGCCGCAGGCCCATGTCATCGTGCGACAGCGAACCACAGACATTGAAGCCCGCCACGAAGACCTTCCCCGACCGGCCGAACTCGGGCAAGGCCTTCACGGGTGGTACCGCCGGACGGCACAGGGACCGGGTCAGATAGAGGATGGCCAGGCCGCCTTCTTCCCCTTCCGCCGAAACGACCTTCTCCACGATGGCGCGCGACATGTCCTGTTTGCGACCCACGTGCGGGCGCGGGACGAACACCATGCGCCTGCCCATGGCATCCCCCGCGTTACGGATGCATCGCGCCGGCACGATCACATGGTGCGGCCCGGTGCACGCGGCGGTACAGGCGCCCGCCAGTCGCCACTTGCCATTTTTCCCCCGCTCGCTCACCACCAGCACGCCGGTGGAAACCATCAACCGTTCCTGCCAGCGCAGCCGCGCAATCTCCCGCCTGGTTTCCCGGCGCGCCTTCATGCGTTTCAGGGCGGGAATGATGTTTTCGGCCGGCGCCGCCACGTTCATTCGGCGCAATATCTTGCGCTTCACCACCTTGCCGGTTCGCCGGTTTCTGTAGACGCGGCCGAACTTGTTGGAACCGGAAAATACCGCCGCGATGAGCGGTTTGCCCTTGCTCCTCACCAGCATCGGCGAGCCAGACGCACCCTTCGTCGCGTCGCAGTCGTGCACCAGCACCGACTGCCCCGTGCGCCGCCTTTCGCGCCGCGCAATGCGGCGCGCATACTTGTCTGCCAGCGCCTGGCACACGGAATACCGGAGCTTTCGAATGCCGCGCTTGAGGAGATCGCCATGAAACCCCACCAGCATCAGGGGATGCCCCTTGCGCAACCGCTTGTCCCGCGCCTTCACCGGCGCCATGCGCAGCCGCGCCGGGCAGGCGCGCCCCGCCTCCAGCGGCAACAGGGCCCAGTCCATCGATCGCTCGCCATTGAAGGCCTTCTTGTTGCCTGGTCCGGCAACCATGAAGCGGCGCCGCGCGGCATCGGAAGGAAAGCCGGCGAGATCGAACACCATCACGCGCTTTCTGTCGCCCGGCCACAGAATGAAGCGCATGGTCCCCAGGTCCGGCACGAACCCCGAATGGCCACGCACCTTCATCACGCAATGCGCCGAGGTCAGGATGGTGCGCCGCCCCACGCAAGTGGCGGTGCAGCTGGCCACCTTTTTCGGCACCAACCGTCCCTTGCCATCGCGCACGCGATAAACCAGCAGGCCAATGGCATTGCCCAGCACCTGTTCCAGCTTCGGCGGCAACGGCTTGCGGTCATCCCGCCCGATCACATCCGCCCGCGCCGCCCCTGGCAAGGCACCGATGAACAGCAACCCCGCCAGCACCCATGACCATCTCGTCTTCATGCCCCCGATCATCAAATCATGCCTCCGATTCACACCCGCCCCGCAACCATGCATGGCAAGGCGCAACAGGGCAACCGGAGGAATGCAAAAAGGGGCCGCGATGGCGGCCCCTTTCTTGGATATGCTGCCGAAAGGCTTGCGGTGGGCCTCAGTTCTTCTCCTTGTCCACCAGCTTGTTGGCGGTGATCCAGGGCATCATGGCGCGCAAGCGCTCGCCCACCTCCTCGATGGGGTGCTCGTCGTTCAGCCGGCGCATGGCCTTGAAGCTCGGCTGGCCGGCCTGGCATTCGCGCATCCAGTCGCTCACGAACTTGCCGGTCTGGATGTCGGCCAATACCTCCTTCATGCGGCGCTTGGTCTCCTCCTTCGGCAACACCCGCGGGCCGGAGACATATTCACCGTATTCCGCCGTGTTGGAGATGGAATAGTTCATGTTGGCGATGCCGCCCTCGTAGATGAGATCGACGATCAGCTTCACCTCGTGCAGGCATTCGAAATAGGCCATCTCCGGCGCGTAACCGGCCTCCACCAGCGTTTCGAAGCCGTTGCGGATCAGCTCCACCAGGCCGCCGCACAGCACCGCCTGCTCGCCGAACAGGTCGGTTTCGCATTCCTCGCGGAAGGTCGTCTCGATGACGCCGGAGCGGGCGCCGCCGATGGCTGCGGCGTAGGACAGGGCGATGTCCTTGGCCTGTCCGGAAGCGTCCTGGGCCACGGCGATGAGACAGGGCACGCCGCCGCCCTTCAGATACTCGCCGCGCACCGTGTGGCCCGGGCCCTTCGGCGCGATCATGATGACATCGAGCGTCTCCTTCGGCTCGATGAGGTTGAAGTGGATGTTCAGTCCATGGGCGAAGGCCACCGCCGCGCCGTCGCGGATGTTCGGCGCCACCTGGTTCTTCCACACCTCCGCCTGCAACTCGTCGGGAATGGCGAACATGATCAAGTCCGCCCACTTCGCCGCGTCCGGCACGGACATGACCTTCAGCCCCGCAGCGTTCGCCTTCTTGGCGCTGGGCGAACCGGGACGCAGGGCGACGACGACGTTCTTCACGCCGCTGTCCTTCAGATTCATGGCGTGGGCGTGGCCCTGCGAGCCGAAGCCGATGATGGCCACCTTCTTGCCCTTGATGAGATTAACGTCCGCGTCGGACTCGTAGTAGACACGCATCGGGTTTTCCCCTCCAGTGGTTTGCCGCGCCCGCCGGGCGCCTTCTGACGTTTCGAGCATGTCAAACACAAGCCGGCGCCGCTGGCAAGCGCTCAGGCGAACTTATCGCTTCCGTCGGCCACGACGCCACATGCCTGGTCCCATCGGCACCCCGGCGTTCACCCGGCCACCTTCTCCGCGATGACCAGCCAAAAGGCGTGCGTTTCATCATATGGCGCCAACATGCCCACCTGCATGTTGTGCTTCAGCTCCAGAATGCGCCAGCCATCCGCAAGCATCTCGTCGAGATCCCGCCTTGAGCTGAAATACAGGGCGCCGAGCCCCGCCAGCTTGCCATGGGAGACATCGAGACTCACCCCGTCCGCCGCCAGCCGGCCGCTGCGATAGGCCGAATGCGCGTCCGACAGGGGGTTGTAATGAAATTTTCCACCCGTCCGCAAAACCCGCCGAATTTCGCCGATCGCCCTTTTCTGGGCCTCGCGCCCCACGCACGTGAGCGCGCCTCGGTCGATGACGAGGTCGAAGGACTCGTCCTCGAACGGCAGCTCCGTGAAACTGCCCACGCGCAAGTCGCCCCGCAAGCCATCCCGGGCGAAACGCTCCCGGGCGAACGCCACCGCGGAGGGGCTGACCTCCACGCCGGCCACGTCAAAGCCCTCGCGCGCCGCGAACCACAGATTGTTGCCGGTGCCGAACCCCGTTTCCAGAATGCGCACTTCCTCGCGCGGCCTGTCCTTCGGGGCGTAACCGAAGACGAAGCTGATCACGCTTTCATAGGGATATTTCGGCGTGTGCCCACGGCTGTAGACCTCTTCCCACGTCTCGCTGTTCTCTTCCAGGTAATCCGCCACGCCCCTCTCCCTTTTTGCAATCCTCGAAGGCGGAAGCCTACCTCCTCCCGCGTCGTTTCCTCAAGCCACCCGCACGAAGCTGCCGCCCGGCCATGTCTTCGTGGAAATAGGCTCGCCGAGGTTCTCCGCGATCAGCCGCTCACGCGCCTCCAGCAGGCGGTTCACCAGCGCCTCCTCCACTTCCGCGTAGGCTTGCGGGTCGCACTGACGCTTCACCACGATGCCCAGCAGTTCCGTGATGGCGTTGCCCACCGAGTTCTGCGAGATGGTGACCACCAGCCTGCCCCCCTCGTCCCGGCAGAGCAGCTGCTCGTAGGCCGGTTGCCAGCGGATGTCGTTGGCGAATTGCGGATCCTGGATCACCCGCTCGCGCAGGTCGCGCGCCACGCGGATGAACTTCATGTTGCCCAGCAGGATGTCGCGCACGGCGTTGGGGAAGTTGGCCTGCGCCGGCACACGTTCCTCGCCGGTGGAGACGAGCTGGAAGAAGGTGCGGTAAAAGTCGAGAAAACGCAGCAGAATCTGCTGGTATTCATGCCAGAAATACTTGTCGTGCAGCCGTTCGCGCCCGTCCGTAAGCACCCAGCTCGGCAGGCCCTGCGGATAGCCCGTCACCGACAGCGACACTTCCTCCCCCGCCACCGGCCGCAGGATTTGCAGGTCCAGGCCTTCGAAAAACTCCATGTAGACATCCGACAAGTGGCGCAGAAACAGCGTGTTGTGTCCCGAATCTGTCAGGTTGACATCATTCGGGTCGGCCTCTTCCGCCTGTTCGAGCGCATCCACCGGAAACACGATGAAATGGTTGTGAATCATGCGGATGGAGGGCACGCCCGGCTTGTTCAGCGGCCAGGTGGCGTCCAATGACGCCTCGCCGCACAGGATGACATGCTTGGCCGGGTCGGGATATTTCTCCAGCATGTAGTCGATGAGAATGGCCGTCATGCGCTCCCACACCTTGCGCGCGGCGGATGGCATCTGGTCGCGCCGCACCGGCCGGCCCAGGGGGTCCAGGATCTTGCGCGAGGTATCGTAGATGATGGAGGTATCGAACTCCGTCGAGTGCCCTATGAGCTTGCGATACATCAGCAGGTCTTCCGGCGTGCGGAACAGGCCGTTTTCCTCCGCCAGGTTGCGCAGGTTCGCCGGCGAATTGAAGAACTCCACCGGCGCCATGCCCTCGGGCACCTCGATGGGAATCTCCGGGTGCGGCGTGTGAATGCGTTTCGGCGTCGCTTTCAACGGCATGAAAAAACCTCCCCTGCCACTTCGTTGGTAGCGGGGGAGGTATCACATTTTCCCGATGGCTGGCAAAACCCCGCACCTCGGTGCAGGACAAGGGCCCACTCCCCCACCCGACATGATGGGAAGCAGGTGGTTGGGTGGCTCAGGCGGGGGAGTGGGATGGTGAGTGGTCGCGCCTCGGCGCAAGCGATATTCAGCCACCCGTCGCCTGCACGGCGATGACCGTGGCGTCGTCAATGCCCGCCTGCAAGACGGCCTGACGCGCCTCGTCCGCGTCGACGGCGGAGGGATAGGGCCCCAGCTGCACCCGCCAGTAGCGCGCGCCCCCCACGCTGGCCGCCACCAGCCGCGCCGGGCCATGACGCCGCAGGTCACGATACAGTTCCTCCGCCCGTTCCCTGTCGGTGAACGAGGCCACCTGCACGAAGTAGGCCGCCCCGGTCACGGGTGCCGTTGCGGCCCGCACGCGCCGCCGCGGCGTGGCGCTGGCCAGCATCACCCCCGACCGCCCCGCGGCAGGCGCCGCACGCCCCCGGATGGCCGCCAGCAAGCGCGTCTTCGGGGCCGTGCGCATCTGGTTGAGCCGTGCCAGCAGGCGGCGGTCGTCGCCCAACGGCGCCGGCCCCAGGTATTCCACCTTCACCCGCGCCTTGCCCTTGCGCTTGTAACCCAGCTGCTCCGCAGCCGCCATGGAAAGGTCGATGATGCGCGTGCCCACGAACGGCCCGCGGTCGTTCACCCGCACCACCACCGTGCGCCCGTTCTCGAGGTTCGTCACCCGTGCGTAGGAGGGCAGCGGCATGGTCTTGTGCGCGGCGGAGAGGTAGTAC
>JALVRJ010000111.1 GCA_027031305.1 Hyphomicrobiales bacterium
CGGCGGGCAGGCCCTTGCCGGACGAAGATGTCTGGCCCGCTCTGGTGGAAGACTTCATCGCCCGTTACCAGACGCGCATGAGCGCGCTTTCCAGGCCCTTTCCCGGCGTGCCGGAGCTGCTGGAGGAGCTGCGCGGGCAGGGGCTGGCATTGGCCGTGTGCACCAACAAGCGCGAGATGCTGGCGGTCGATCTGCTGGACGCGCTGGGACTGGCGGAATATTTCGACGCCATCGTCGGCGGCGACACCCCGCCGGAAAAAAAGCCCCATCCCGCGCCGGTGGAATGGGCCGCCGCCCAGGCCGGCCTGTTGCCCCATGCCGCCGTCATGGTGGGCGATTCGCGCGCCGACATGGCCGCCGCGAAGGCCGCCGGCAGCCTGCCCGTGCTGGCCGCCTGGGGCTACGTCGCCCAACCCCTTGACGCTTACGGCGCCGCTCACGTCATCACGGCTCCCCGCGACCTGCACGGCGTGTTGCGCAAGCGAGGCAATGCTTGACCCATGGCTTGATCTTTGTCATGGCGCGGCGGTGACGATGGAGAAAATCCATCTCCACCGTGCCTTGCGCCAATCGATAACGACACAAACGACGATAAACCGTAAAAACACGCTCATGACTCTCAAACACTGGTTTCGCCTTTCCCGTCCGGAATTCCACACCGTCGCCATTGCGCCACTGCTGCTGGGCGCGGTGCTGGGCTATCGCGCCAGCGGTGTGCTCGCCCCCGCCGCCCTTGCCCTGGCCCTGTTGTCGGTGGTGCTGATCATGCTCGTTACCTACTGGACGGGCGAGGTCTTCGACTACGAGGTGGACACGCTGTCCGCGCGGCTGGAAAAGAACCGCTTCTCGGGCGGCACGCTGGTGCTGCAAAACACCGGCCTGCCGAAGGAAAGGGTGCTCGCCGCCTCCCTTGTCGCGGCCTTGCTGGCGCTGTTGTTCGGCATTTGGCTGAGCTGGGGGCTGGGCTATGGGGTATCGCTGTTCCTGGTGGGAGTGGCGGGCGGCGTCATGGGCTTTTTCTACAGCACGCCACCGTTCAGGTGGGCCTGGCGCGGGCTGGGCGAGATCTTCATCGCCATCGCCTATGGCTGGTTGCCGGTGGCCGTTGGATATTTTCTCCATGCCCGCGGCTGGGACCTGGAAACCATTCTGCTTTATGGCGCGCCGGCGGCCTTTTCCATTTTCATGGTCATCCTCATCAACGAGTTCCCCGATTATCCGGCCGATTCGCGGGTGGGAAAGCGCAACCTGGTGGTGCGGCTGGGCAGGGAACGCGCCGCCTGGCTCTACGCGCTGGCGGCCGGGCTGTTCGTGCTGTCGGTGCTGGCGCCGCTGGCCATGGGAGAGCGCGCCTTCTGGCTGGCGCTGCCGACGGTGGCGCTGGCGCTGTATAACGCCCATGCCGTTTTGCACGGCCACTGGCGCGATCGCGCGCTGCTGGAAAAACTCTGCGCCCGTACCATCGTGCTGAATCTTTCCGCCAGCCTGTTGTTGCTGGCCGGGCTTGTCGTGTTCTGACGCCAACGCGGGCGAGGACGGCGTCGCATGATCACGAGGGAGCATGATATCATCGTCATCGGCGCCGGTGCCCTGGCGCTCTACGCCTCGCGCGTGGCTCGGCGCAAGGGCTTCTCGGTGCTCCGCATCGGGGCTGGCCGCCCTTTCGAGCGTTTCCTGCTGCTGCACGAGAACGCCCTGCGCCTGCTGGAGAAGCACTACGGCACGGCGCCCGGTCATCCCCTGGTGGGGATCAAGGTTCTGGACAAGGACCTGAAGCCGTTGCGCACGGTATCGTTCGCGGCGCGTGGCCTGCGCCTGCACGGAATGCGCTACACCGCCTTGCACGCGCTCTTGCGCCGCCACGACGAGGCGGAAACGCTGGCCACGCGCCGCGAACGATAC
>JALVRJ010000112.1 GCA_027031305.1 Hyphomicrobiales bacterium
CCCGTTCCGCCTGCCGCAACAGGGGAGCGACGAGCGCCGTCAGCTTGAAGTCCTGAAAGGCGCGATAGGGCGAAAGCCACGGGTTGCGCCAGTCCATGTGCGTCACCAGGCCGGTTGAGATGTGCCGCGCGTCCTGGTGATACAGAAACCCTCCCCCCGCCGCTTCGCCGGCCAGCGGCAGCCCCAGCGTGTGGATGATGTTGCCTGCCATGTCGGGCTTTTCCTCGCGCAGCCGCCACAGCTCCTTGATGCCCAGGGCGTAATGCACCGGGTGCCGGAAGGGCTTGTGGCGGGCGATGACCTCGCGGCCGATGTTGCCTTTCGCGCCCTCCGCCAGCACCACGAAACGCGCGGTTATCTCCACGCCCGGCTCGTAATTCGGCCCCGGCGAGCCATCCGCCTCCAGCCCCGCCTCTCCGGCCACCACGCCCGTCAGCGCCCCTGTTTCCGCGTCGAACAGTGCCCTCTGCGCCGGAAAGCCGGGAAAGATCTCCACGCCCGCCGCTTCCGCCTTCTCGGCCAGCCAGCGCACCAGTGCCGACAGCGGCCCCACCAGTTGGCCGGCGTGCTTCAACATCGGTGGCAGCAGGCGTTGGGGCAGGGCAAACCCGCCGCGCCGGGTCAACAGCCAGAGGCCCTCGCGCGTCACTTCCGTCTGGATGGGAAAATGCTTCTCCTCGCGCCAGACGGGACTGAGCACATCCAGAGGATAGGGATCGATGACGGCGCCGGAGATGGTGTGCAGCCCCATGTCGGCCGCCTTTTCCAGCAGGCAGATGGCGGGCGACACGCCCGCCGCGCGCCCCGCCTCGGCCAGCGACAGGGCGCAGGCCAGCCCCGCCGGTCCGCCGCCGACGATGAGCACGTCATATTCCAGCCGTTCTCGTTTCATAATCGGCGGCATAGCCCAAACATGAGCGTCTTGCCAGCGCGTGGGCGCGCCGGGGCGAAACAAGGGGGCAAGGGGACATGCGGATTTTCAGAATTGGCCTGATGACCATTTTCGCGGCGTTCATGCTATCGGCGCTGGCCATGGTCTTTTCGCCGCAGGGCTGGTGGCTGAAATCACTGACCGTGGAAACGCTGAAGGCCTGGCTGCGCCCGGTATTGGGCGCCTGGCTGCGTGCTCCGCGCCAACTGCAAACGCCCGCGCTCGACAGGCTGCTGGCGCAGAAGGGGCTGCGCAAGGGCGACGAGGTGTTCATCCGCATTTTCAAGCGCGAGAACGTGCTGGAGCTGTGGATGCGTCCGCGCGGCGCGACGCGCTTCATACTGCTGAAAAGCTGGCCCATATGCGCCTGGTCGGGCTCGCTGGGCCCGAAGCTGAAGGAAGGTGATGGCCAAAGCCCGGAAGGATTCTATTCGGTTGGGCTTTCGTCGTTGAATCCCAACAGCCGCTACCATCTCTCCTTCAACTTGGGTTTCCCGAATGCCTATGACCGCGCCCATGGCCGCACGGGAAGTTTCCTCATGGTGCACGGCGCGTGTGTCTCTGTTGGGTGTTACGCCATGACGGACGCGGGCATCGAGGAGATTTACGCGCTTGTGGAAGCCGCCTTGCGCAACGGACAGAAACGGGTGCCGGTGCACATCTTCCCTTTCCGCATGACGGCGGAAAACATGCGGCGCCACGCAAACGATCGCTGGATCGCCTTCTGGCGCAACCTGAAGGAAGGCCACGACCTGTTCGAAAAGACAAGTATGCCCCCGCGAGTGCGCGTGCGCGCCGGACGCTATGTCTTCGCGGCCGGAAAGGCGCCCCCGTCGAAGCACGCGACATCTTCCGGCGACACACGGTAGGGCTACATCCCTTCCGGTATTTCCACGTGCTTTTCCAGGTCGGCGAAGCGGGTGAAGTTCTCGGTGAACTGCACCTCCACCTTGCCCACCGGACCGTGACGCTGCTTGGCGATGATGATCTCGGCGATGCCGTGCACCTGCTCCATCTGCTCCATCCACTCGGCGTATTTCTCCGAGCCAATGGGCGGTTCTTTCTGCTTCAGGTAATATTCCTCGCGAAAGATGAACAGCACCACGTCCGCGTCCTGTTCGATGGAGCCCGATTCGCGCAGGTCGGAAAGCTGTGGGCGCTTGTCCTCGCGCGATTCCACCTGGCGCGAAAGCTGCGACAGCGCCAGGATGGGCACGTTCAGCTCCTTCGCCAGCGCCTTCAGGTTGGTGGTGATTTCGGTCAGTTCCTGCACGCGGTTTTCCTGTGCCCGCCGAGAAGTGCCCGAAAGCAGTTGCAGGTAGTCCACCACGATCAGGTCCAACCCGTGCTGGCGCTTGATACGCCGGGCGCGGGCCGCCAGCTGGGCGATGGTCAGCCCGCCGGTGTCGTCGATGAACAGCGGCGCCTGTTCGATTTCCCGCGCCACCTTCTGCAGGCGCCTGAATTCCTCCGGCGTGATGTCGCCGCGCCGGATCTGGTGCGAGGAAATCTCCGCCTCGGAGGAAACGATGCGCGTCGCCAGCTGTTCCGCCGACATTTCTAGTGAGAAAAAGGCGACGATGCCGCCTTCTTCCGCCTTCGGCGGCTCGCCGGGCGCCACCGGCGCCGGCTTGTAGGTGCGCGCCACGTGATAGGCGATGGAGGTCGCCAGCGCCGTCTTGCCCATGCCCGGCCGGCCCGCCAGGATGATCAGGTCGGACGGCTGCAAGCCACCCATCTTCTGGTCCAGGTCGCGCAGGCCCGTGGCCAGGCCGGAAAGCCCGCCATCGCGCGCATAGGCCGCCGCCGCCATGGTGATGGACTCTTTCAGGGCGTCGGAAAAGGCCACGAAGCCCTGGCCGAAGCGTGCTTCTTCCGCCACCTCGTAAAGGCGCTTTTCCGTCTCCTCGATGATGTCGTTGACGCTGCTGTCGGCGTCGGGCGTCTTGGCCTCCACCACCAGGTCCGAACCGATTTCCATCAGCCAGCGCCGCCGCGCGAGGTCGTAGATCTCTCGCGCGTAGTCGTCCGCCGCCGACATCGGAGCGGCCTGTGCCACCAGTTTGCCCAGGTATTCGGCCGCCCCGCCCAGGTCCTCGATGCCGGGAATTTCCTCCGCGTATGGCAACAGCGTCACCGCCGTCACCGTGTGCCCCCGCCCGATGAGCCGCGCCATCAGCCGGTAGAGCTCCGCGTGCACGGCTTCCGCGAAATGCTCCGGCTTCAGGTAGCTGCCCACGCGGTCGAAAATGGCGTTGTGGTTCAGCAGCGCGCCCAGCAGGGCCATTTCCGCCCCCGGGTTGTATGGCGCGCTCACGTCCTTCAGCTCATCCAGCGTTTTCGGCAACGTGGTGGTCATTCCCGCCCCATTTCGTTCACCTGCCCATCCTCCACAATCCTCACATCATGGGTAGGCTCAACCTTCCGCCAATGACAGCCATTCTGGCCCACTGAATGGGACAGTTGGGGATAACGGGCAAAACCTGCCTCTTTCCCTGCCAATCGCGTTGACTCCCGCGTCGCGTGCACCTTTCACAAGCGCCGTTCCCTGCCATTGCCGATGGCTTTCCACCACGAATTCAGGGAGCTTCACCGAATCGACGGATCCTTTTCCTTTCCGGTGTCACTCCTCGGCATCCTGCCGCTCCGGCAAGATGCGTTGGGGACGTCCGTCGTCGACGTGCCATTCCAGCACGCGTTTCCACCGTTGCGGACGCTCCGCGCGCGTGGGCCCCATGCCATAATGATTCGCCAGCCGCTCCAGCGCGATGCGCAGCACCAGCCGTGCCGAGCGCCGTGGCCATGAAAGTGCCTTTTCCGCCGCCTCGATGCCGTGCCCCAGGCAACACACCGCCACCACCACGTCGGCCAGTTCCGGGCCAATGGCTCCAAGCGCCTCGTGGACCCGCTCCCTGGCGGCGATGGCGCGCTCGGCGAAGGAATAGGGCGTGCGCGCGCCAGCGCGCGTGCGGGCACGGTCGGAGGCCACGAAGGCCGGATTCCACTCCGCCGTCACCTTCGGCTGCATCCGCGCGCTTTCGTATTCCATGCGCAGCCGTTCGCCAGCGGCCACGTGGTGCGGCTCCAGGTAGGGCCGCCCAGTGGCATCCTTGCGCCTGGCCAGCCACATCAGCGGATTTTCGCGCAGGTTCACTTCCACCTCGCGCAACGCCCCCGTTTCCTCGTCCCGGATCAGCAGCCGCTGTCGCGCCTTGCGCGGCGGCGCGGCGGTTTCACCCCTCTTTCTCCTTGTTCCCTTGCCTGTCTTCTCATCGTCCCCCACGTTCCCGTTCGCGCGCCGTTCCGCGGTGGCAAGGCGCGCCATGCCGGGCACATGCCGCGCCAGCCAGCGCCGCCCCCGCGCCGAAAGCCGCCAGCGCAGCGGGTCATCCTCTTCCGGCGTGATGAAATCGCGCCGCTTGAGCTCCTCGACCAGCCCCGGCGCCACGTCGCCCAGCCCCCGCGCACCACGTTCGGCGGCCGTGAACAGCCGCCAGCGCGCGCCATCGCTGAGCATTTCCCGCGTTATCCAGGCCTCCGCCCGCGCCATCAGCTGAAGCACGGCCGCAAGCTCGCGCGCCGGCGCCGCCTTCCTTTCCATGGATATCAGGCAATCGTGAATGTGTTGCATGAGCCCCTCTCGAAAATACAAGATACATAACAAGAACAAACAGAGTATACACAACCTCGGGTGAAAGGGAAGGGTAGCCTGTGGAAAAAACGGAAAACAATCACCAACCGATTGCACTAGGGGAGAATTTTGTTCCGGACATCGCCTCGGCCGGGACGGCGCGCCTGCCCGTCAGCCAGCGACGCGCTCCCGCAACCGTTGCAGGAACACCCGTTGCGCCGCGTCCACTTTCTCAAGCGCCACATCCAGTTCAAGGCACGCGGTGCGATCTATTTCCGGGAATGAGCGCACCTGGCCGGATTTCGGCGGCCATTGCAGTTGGAAGGTATTGCTGGGCGGCGAATCACTCGCCAGGGCGTCACAGCCGCCCTCTCGCGCCGCCGGGATGTGTCTGGCCTCCAGCGCGAACATGTGCAGAATCTTGCGATTCCCCGGCCCCGGCGCCTCGCCAAGATCCATGTAGAGGGATGCGTCCGCCGGTGCCAGCACTCCCGTTTCCTCCTTGAATTCGCGCCGCGCCGCTGCCAGGTGATCCTCGCCTTCGTCCACCAGCCCCTTCGGGATCGTCCACGCGCCCTTGTCCTTGTGTGCCCAGAAGGGCCCACCCATGTGCGCCAGCAGCACGCGCAAGGCGCCGTCCGCCGCGCGCTCCCACACAAGCACCCCCGCGCTAACCGGCTTGCCGCGTCTTGTCCGTTTCGCCGACATGTCCCTCATATACATCGGCATAAGTCACTGCGCATCAGTTCTCACAATGTTCCAAAAAGAGCGGCGCGATAGGAAAAAGTTCTTGACGAGCGGCGCGCTCTGATGTATAACCCGTGCCACGCTCCCACAGTGGGCCTGGAACCGACGGCTTGATGAAACGACTGGCTTTGGCCAACCGGCCTCACCATGGTTGATCCGGCGCGGCGCGGAACAAACAACCGCGCCGCGTTTCCTTTTCTCCAGCAAGAGGAAAGCCCATGCCTTTCCGCCAGGATGCCCGCCGCCTGCGCGACCTGTTGCGCAGGCGCCTGACCCAGCTGGAAACAAGGCTGAAGAACGCCGCAGCGGACGAAACCATAACTCCCATCGACCTGGAACGTGAGGCGAAGGCCATTATCGCCCTCGTCAAGGCCCTGCATTCCACCGCCGAGATGGGGCGTGCCCAAGAGGAAATGGAAGACGCCAGCCAGCATGACGAAGAACGCGCCGACGCCGCTATCAGACGCCGCCTTGCGCAACAGCTTGAAGTGCTGTGTGCGCGCACTAGGCCCCCGCGCCGTGGCGGCGGCGCTTGAGCAGGAACTGGCGCATTGGCTGCTGGCCAACTGGCCGTTTGCCGCCCGTGACGATCAGTTGCCGCCCGACTTTTTCGCCCCGAAAGGGGTGGGCCGTGGCGCCCACTGGCATATCTGGCTGTTCATGGCCGGGCGTGGCGCCGGCAAGACGCGCGCCGGCGCCACGCCCGGCCATGAACAGCC
>JALVRJ010000113.1 GCA_027031305.1 Hyphomicrobiales bacterium
GGGAGACAGAACGATGCAGAAGAACATGGGAACCGTGCAGCGCATCATCTGGATCGTTTTCGGGCTGGCGCTGCTGGCCTGGGCCATTCTGGGGTCCGGAGACTACAAGTGGATCGGCTGGATCGGCATCGTGCCGCTGGCCACCGGGCTCATTGGCTGGTGCGCCATCAACGCCATTCTCGGCATCAACACGGCCGAGAAGAAAGCCTGAAGCGGGCGGGATCTCGTCTTCGTTCGCACGCAAGAAGACGAAGGAAGGAAAATCGCGTCGAATGTTCATTCGGCGCGATTTTCCTTGTCCGGCGTCGGCAAACGGACTTTCCTGAAATCATGTCGCAAACGCTGAAACAGGCTTATGACTGGCTCATGCGCCCGGCACTGGAGCACGTGTGCGCCCTGGGCCCGGTCATGAAGCAGCGCACACGCCTGCTGCCGCGGGCCGAGGGCTTGGTGCTGGAGCCAGGGGTGGGCACGGGGCTGAACCTGCCGCTGTATGACCCGGACAAGGTGAAGTCCGTCATCGGCATCGACCCTTCCGCGCCCTACCTGGAAATGGCGAGGAAGCGCGCATCCGAGGCCCCGGTACCGGTGGAGCTGGTGCAAGGCACGGCGGAGAAGTTGCCGCTGGAGGACAACTCCGTCGACACCGTGCTGCTTACCTACACCGGCTGTTCCATCCCCGACCTGGATGCCGCGCTGGCCGAGTTCCGCCGCGTGCTGAAGCCTTCAGGGCGCGTTCTGTTGTGCGAGCACGGCCGCGCACGGGAACCGCGCGTGCAGAAGGTGCAAGACCTGCTCAACCCCGTCTGGCGCCCGCTGGCGGGCGGCTGCAACCTGAACCGCAACATCGCGGAAAAGCTGCAGGAGGCGGGCTTCGCCATCGAGCACATGGAGAATTTCTACATGCTGCCGCGCCCGAAGTTCTTGAGCTGGCTCTATTTCGGCAGCGCCCGCCCGAGGTGAATTCACGTTACCTCTACCTTGAAGAATCATCCGGTATGAACGATGAATGCATTTGATAAATGATAACTTGGACAAACCCGCAAGTTTCCCATTCGAAAAATGCCTTTGCTTTTTCACCCCAACCCGGGAACCTTTCTGATTTGCGATTTCAGAAAGGGCTTTTGCAAGCCGGAGATGACGAAGCGTCGTCCCGTCGTGGTGATATCCCCCAGGTTCAGACGACGCGAAGGGCTATGCACTGTGGTTCCTCTCAGCACCACACCACCCAAACCTGTTGAGCCCTATCATGTTCTATTGAAATTGCCCGAACCCTTGCATCCCAAAAAATGGCCGGCCACTGAGGTCTGGGCGAAATGCGACATGGTGGCTGTGGTATCCTTTCAACGTCTTGATCTGATACGGCTGGAAAAACAAAACGGCAAACGGATCTACAACCAGAGCAGATTGGACCCGGATACCCTGCAAGCTATTCGCAAGGCCGTGGCCTATAGCATTGGCCTGTAAATCTGGATTTTGATATAATATCTGGCAATTTCGGTCTTTTTGTGCTATATGTATGGTGATCCCGCTCTGCCGAAAGGCATCGGGCTTTAAGACCGCGTATCGCGGCAGGCCGTGCAGAAGAAGCGAAAGCAAGCTTCGGCACGGCCTTTAGTTTGCCCACGAATATCCCTCTGCATCATCTGCCGTTTGCGCAGTCTCCCGGGCGGCGCAGGGGGCAGCGGGCGCCATCGCCGCAGTCGGAACAGCGCACGCGCGCCAGCGCGTGGCAGATCGCGTCCGTCGGCCGCTCGAAAATACAAAATCCCTCGCCCACCCCGGCACCTTCCGGCGCGCGGCGGCTGTGCCCGCCCTTCGCCACTTCCTCTTCCAGCATCAGACAACGCCTCAGAGCCGCCCGCACGTGATGATTCGCCCGTGCGATGAACAGCTCCACGCCCAGCTTCCCCAGCCGCCGCTTCAGCTCGATGATCACGTCCATGCCCGAGGAATCGATGGAATTGACCGCCGAGAAATCAAGGATGACGAATTGCGCCCGCGGATATTCGGCGACGAAGTGCAAAATGCGGTTCTCGAAATGCCCGGCATTGGCGAAATACAGCGACATGTATGGACGGATGACCAGGATGCGCGAGCACCGGGGCGCCTGCGGGTGATTGTGCGCGTCCGCCAGCCGTCCGTTTTGCAACCGCACCAGCATGGCCACGCGCGGACGCATGGTGCGGTAGATGAACAACACCACGGAAAGGAGGATGCCACCAAAGATGCCCACCTCCAGCCGCGGCGCGAACACGAGCGTCAGCACGAAGGTGACCACGGCCACCACCGCGTCCTGCCGCTCCACCCGCCACGCGCGCCGGATCGGCTCGAGGTGAAACAGCCCCGTCACCGCGACGATGATGATGACCGCCAGCGTCGCTTGTGGCAGGTGATACAGCAATGGCGTCAGGAATAGCAGCGTCAGCGCCACCGCCGCGCTGGCAACCATGGTGGAAAAGGGCGTGCGCCCACCATTGTCCAGATTCACCGCCGAGCGCGAGAACGAGGCCGACACCGGGTAGCCGCCGGAAAAGGCCGCCGCCAGGTTCGCCGCCCCCTGCCCGAACAGCTCCTGGTTGGCCTGCAACCGCTGGCGCGTCTTCGCCGCCAGAGCGCGCGCGATGGACACCGCCTCCAAATAGCCCAACAGGGCGATGACCACCGCCGCTGGCAATAGCCTTGCGGCCATATCGGCATCCGGCGGCGGCGGCGAAAGATGCGGCAGGCCGGTCGGGATCTCGCCGATGACGCGCCCGCCCGCCGCGCCATAGCCCATCAGCCATGACACCACCGTCGCCACCGCCACCGCCACCAGCACGCTTGGCCAGCGCGGCCGCAGCTTGCGCACCGCGACGATGACGAGGAAACTCAGCGCCGCCAGCGCCACGGTGGGCCAGTGCACGCCCTGCATCATGGCCTGCAATGTGTGCCACACGGTCTGCAAGTGCCACTGCCCCCGGGGCGCGGAAACGCCGAACAGCTTGCCCATTTGCGCCGTGGCGATGATGATGACCCCGGCGTTGGTGAACCCCGCCACCACCGGGTGCGACAGAAAGTCCACCAGCACCCCCAGCCGCAACAGCCCCAGGCCGATCTGGATGAGCCCCACCAGCAGCGCCAGCATCATCGCCGCCCGCATGGCCATTTGCGCATCGCCATTGGCCAGCGGCGCGATGGCTGCGAAGGTCATGAGCGAGATGAGCGACACCGGGCCGGTGACCATCTGCCGCGAGGAACCGAACAGGGCGGCGAGCACCGGCGGCAGAAGGGCCGCGTAAAACCCCGCCTGCGGCGGCAGGCCCGCCAGCTGGGCGAAGGCCATGGCCTGGGGAATCAGCAACAGGGCGATGGAAATGCCGGCAATGACATCGGCCCGCAGGACTTCCGGGTCACGGATTTCGGCCAGCCGCCGCACCCCGGGCGGCAACCATGCCAGCCTTCCCGTTTCCTCTCCTTCCCGAAGGCCGCGCCGGCGCATTCCGCCTCCAATTGCCGCTTTTGCATTCTCCCCGCTTTCTGCCATAAGGCGAAAAAAGCGCACGCGTGGCAAGAGGCAGCGGTCAAGTGGCCAGGAACATCGACAATGGCAAGACGCGCACCGTGCGCATATGGATGCTCACCGGCGCCCGCGCCGGCGACAATGCCCAGGTGCGCGCCTTGGCGGCGCTATTGACGGAACATCTGAAGACTCTCGAAACCACTACGACGACGGAGGAAAAAAACCTTTTTTACAATACCTTGCGCCTGTTTCCCAATATTCTCCTCCCCGCCACCACCTCCATTCTGACCGCAGCCGCCAGAAGCACCCTCCAGCCCCCCTGGCCCGATCTCGTCATCGGCGTCGGGCGGCGCTCGGTGCCGGTGGCGCGCTGGATAAGGCGCCAGCACCCCGCCACGCGCATCGTCTGGCTCGGGCGCCCGCGCGCGCCACTGAAGTGGTTCGACCTGCTGCTCACCACACCCCAATATGGCCTACCGGAAGACGAGCCGAACGTTATCGCGCTCGACCTGCCCCCGGCCCCACCGCCGGAGCGCGACGAGGCGGAACGCGCCCGCTGGCGCGACAGGTTCGCCCACCTGCCCCGCCCGTGGCTTGGCGTGCTGGTCGGCGGCGCCCGCTGGCCGCTGCTGTTCGACGCCAACGATGCCAAGCACCTCGGCGCGGCGGTGGAGGAATTGCGCGCGCGCACCGGCGGCGCCTGGCTGGTTTCCACCTCGCCGCGCACCGGCATCCGCCAGGCGCGGGCCTTGCGCGAAATGCTGAAGTCTCCCGGCTGGTTTCATTTCTGGCGCGCCGACGGCCAGCCGCGAAACAACCCTCACCGCGCCATCCTGGCGCTCGCCGATGGCTTCGTGGTCACCGCCGATTCCGCCTCCATGATCGCCGAGGCCGTGCGCACCGGGCGCCAAACACGCCTGTTTCCCATGCGCCGCTCGCCGCTGGCCCCGCGCTGGCGGGCGCAACGCGGGCCGGCGCGCTGGCTGGCCATCCATGGCCTGCTCACCCCGCCGCGCGACATGCACGCCTTCGCCGAGCGCCTGGTGCGCCACGGCATGGCGTGCTGGGTCGACGCCGACACCCCGGCCGAAGCCGCCAGTGCGCCTTCCGGTTTGCGGGAAACGGCGCTGGAAGAAGCGCTGGAACGGATTGCACGGTGGTTTGAAACATAGGATAATCCCAAGTTGCGCAAAGACTGACTGGCAAAACCACCCCGCACCCCACCCCCGGGCTCTTGTATTTCACGTTTTGGGGTAAGTGGGGGTGGTGGGTGGTTCTTCATGCATTCCAGTATAATCCGTTCATCCCCACGCAACCCGAGAGGAGGAGAAACCATGGGCTTCAATTTCAAGGGCGAGGAAATCGAAACCGATGAGCGCGGCTACCTCGTCAATACCGCAGACTGGAGCGAGGAGCTGGCCGAGGCCATGGCCGAGGCCGAAGGCATTACTCTCACCGACAAGCACTGGGACATCATCAACTACCTGCGCGATGAGTATTTCAACAACAACGGAAACCAGCCCAACACCCGCGCCATCGTCAAGGCCATGAGCGAAAAGTGGGGCGAGAAGGTCAAGCAGAAGGACGTCTACGACCTCTTCCCACTCGACCCTTCCAAGCAGGCGGGGCGCATCGCCGGCCTGCCCGAATCGAAGCGCAAGGGCGGCTACTGACGCCTTCGCCCCTTCACGAAACTCCGGCCACCGCCGACGCCGGCGGATGGCCATTTTTTCTTGCCGGCTCCACGCCCCGGGTAATGCGGCCTGAATCTGACACACATGTTCAGCCGCGGTTCAGGTGGCATTTTCTACCTTTTGAATGTGTTCACGAGGCCTTGCCAAGGCCACTCTTCAGGCCCACGTAAATGATGGGGAAGTGGGGCAAGGCAAGGATGCTAGAAGGAGGACGAAACCATGCTCAAGAAGTTCGCACTGCCCGCCCTGTTCGCCGGTGCGCTCACCTTCGCCGCGGTTTCCGCCGCGCCGACCACCGCCGAGGCCGGCAAGAAGACGCGCAACTTCCTGCTCGGTCTGGGCGTCGGCGTGGCCACAACCGCGCTCATCGCTTCCGCCATTCACAAGGAAAAGAAACGCAAGTGGCGCCGCCGTCATTACCGCTCCGGGTATTCCCGCTATCGTCCGCGCCCCTGGACCCCGGAGTGGTATGACTACTGCATGAGCAAGTATCGCAGCTTCAATCCCGAAACGGGCTATTACCGCACCTATTCCGGCCGCCTGCGCTTCTGCCGCTGAATCGCGCGGCGACCGGGCAACCAGCAAGAAGGCCGCTCCCGCGCCGGGAGCGGCCTTTTTCGTGGCGCCCATGGGGTCCCTCGTGATGTATTCATAATGCATTGATATTGCTGTTGTATTTTTCGTCTCGAAGTAATGGGTTTTGCAGGAAGACGGCAGTTTCGGCCGATTTCCTTGCAAATTGATTGGGCGGGTTTTTCGTGATTCACTCTCCCTGAAGCGTGAATTTCGGGGAGGATGTCATGAAGCCGAGAGAACCTGTGGATG
>JALVRJ010000114.1 GCA_027031305.1 Hyphomicrobiales bacterium
GCGTGGCTGAAGGAGCGGGGCATCATCGGCATCTGTGGCGTGGACACCCGGGCGCTGACCGCCTTCATCCGCGAGAACGGAATGCCCAACGCCGTCATCGCGCACCATCCGGAGGGCGTGTTCGACATCGAAGCGTTGAAAAAACGCGCCGCGGAATGGCCCGGCATCGTGGGGGCCGACCTGGCGGCGAAGGTGAGCACGAAGGCGCCGTATGAGTGGGCGCAGGGCACCTGGCAGTGGCCGACCGGCTTTCGGCGGGCGCGGACGGAGGACTTGCGCTTTCACGTGGTGGCCATTGATTACGGGGTGAAGAAGAACATCCTGCGCTGCCTGGTGGACGCGGGCTGCCGCGTGACGGTGGTGCCGGCGAACACGCCGGCGGAGGAGATCCTGGCGCTGAAGCCCGACGGCGTGTTCCTGGCCAATGGCCCGGGCGACCCGGCGGCGACGGCGGACAATGGCGCGGCGGCGCAAATTCGCGCGCTTCTGGAGGCCGGCAAGCCGATGTTCGGCATCTGCCTGGGGCATCAGATGCTGGCGCTGGCGTTGGGCGGGCGCACGAGGAAGATGAAGCAGGGACACCACGGCGCCAATCATCCTGTGAAGGACTTCACCACCTCGAAGGTGGAAATCACCTCCATGAACCACGGCTTCACCGTGGACGTGGAGTCGTTGCCAAGGGACGTCGTGGAAGAAACGCACGTGTCGCTGTTCGATGGCACCAATTGCGGCATCGCGCTGAAGGACCGGCCAGTGTTTTCCGTGCAACACCACCCGGAGGCTTCGCCGGGGCCGCAGGATTCGCACTACCTGTTCCGCCGCTTCGTCGAAACCATGGCGAAATGACATCGGAATGCATGGCAGGTATGTGCGAGGTGACGGGTGGCGGCATGGAGGCCTCTTGCACAATACGGCCCGGCAACTTATAGAGAAGGCAGCCGCATCGGCTGGCCGCCCCCATCGTCTAGCGGTCTAGGACGCCGGCCTCTCACGCCGGAAACAGGGGTTCGAGTCCCCTTGGGGGCGCCATTTCCTTCTGGCCTTTCCGTTTCATCACCATTCATCGCTTTTCATCGTTTCGCCGTCGCGCCTGTGCGCAGCACGGCGTGGCAATCGCGCGTGGCGGCGTCCAGCATCGCGGCGGGAATCTCCAGCCATGTCGGCCCGGCGGTGAAAAGCAGGGCGCAGCGGACAGTCCTGTCCGGCCAGGCCTGGCGCATGGCCAGCCGATAGAGCGCCATCTGGCGGATGTAGGAGGGCGGCACCTCGTTGAGGTCTCGTGGCACGGGGCGGGCGGTTTTGAAGTCGGCCACGAGCACTTCCGTGTCCGTTACCATCAGCCGGTCTATCTGGCCGCCGAGCAGGGGGGCGGTGCCGGGCGCGGCGGGGAGCTCGCACGGGACGTCCAGGTGGGCGGCGAAAGGCACCTCGGCCCGGGCGCGTGGGCCGAACAGGGCGGCGAGGCGCGAATCCTCCATCACCGCCTTCACCTCGGCCCAGATGTTCATGGCCCGCCGGTCGTCCAGCTCCGGTTCGGCGTGCCGCAGCCAGCGCAGGGCGTGTCGTTCGCGTTGTTCCACCGGCACCTCGGGCAGGTATTGCAGCAGCTTGTGGATGAGCTGGCCGCGGCGGAACGGATCGCCAGAGGGGGTGTCCGCGCCGGCACGCAGGATGGCCAGCGGCGAGAGCACCGGCTCCGGTGCTTCCGGCGTGGGCGCGCGGTCATCCGGCAAATCCGGGCCACCCCCTTCCGGCGCCAGCAGGCGCGACGGCGCAATCCATTCCGCCGGCCCCGGCTCTTGCCGCGCGGGCTGGAGCACCCACGGGGGCAGGGAGGCATCGGGCGCCTCTCCGTCCGCCCCGCTGGCGCGGCAGCCCGGCACGTTGCGTGGATAGCGCCAGATGGTGCGGCCATCGGGCAGCGGCACGGCGTATTCATCGCGCTGCATGATCCGGGCGACGCGCTCGTGCCAGCTGATGATGCGGGGGGCGGAAGATTTCCCTTTCCGCCCGTCCTCTCCGTTGTCGCCGTCGTTGCCGCTTTCGGCGCCGCAGACGATGAGCCTGTCGGCGGCGCGCGTCATGGCGACGTAAAGCAGGCGGTTGTATTCCCTTTCCTGGTCCACCAGGGCCCGCCGCACCAGCTCTTCCACCGCGCGGGGCCTGTGGGCGGCGGAGAGCGGCCACAGGGGCAGGCGTTGCCCGGCTTCCTCGCCTGGCAGGGGGGCGTCGGACAGGGGGATGTCGACGAGGCCCAGCTTGCCCCTGTCCGGGGTGCGCACGGTATCGGCCAGGAATACCACCGGGCTTTCCAGCCCCTTGGCGCCGTGCACGGTCATGACCCGCACCTCGCCGGGGCCGTCATCGTCGGCGTTGCCCTCCTGCTCGCGCTTGATTTCCGGCGCGTCGCGCTCCAGCCAGCGGATGAAATCCTCCAGCGAGGGTTGGGCGGTCTGCTCGTGTTGCAGGGCGAGGTCGAGGAAGGCCTCCAGCGGTTCGGTGGCCTCGTGCGAGAGCCTGCGCAGGAAGCGCCACATGCCGCCGTCGCGCCACAGGACGTGGCCGAACAGTTCGAATGGTGGCACTTGCCCGGCCATGGCCCGCCAGCGCTTCAGCCGGCGCACGGCGTTTTTCACCGGCGCGCCGCTTGCCGCCGCCCGCCGCAATTGTCGCCACAGTGGCCTGTCGTCGTGGATGCGGTCGATGCGCTCCAGCGGGGCGTCGAAGTCGAACAGCTCGCCGCGCAGGCGCAACAGGTCGTCGTCGGTGAAGGGCTCGCCGTCGTCGCGCTCCAGCAGCGGGCTCTTCAGCACCTCGGCCAGGGAAAGGTCGTCGGCGGGCAGCAACAGGAAGCGGGCCAGGGCCATGAGGTCGCGCACGGCGATGTGTTCGCTCACCTTCAGGCGGTCGGCGCCGGCGACGGGAATGTTGCGGCGCTTGAGGGCGGAGATGATGGGCTCCATGAAACCGGAGCGCCGTTGCACCAGGACGAGGATGTCGCGTGGCCGGATGGGGCGGGGGGACGGTTCCGGCATTACCTCGCCATTGTCGGCGCCCTTGTTCCCGTCGAGCGCGTCGGGCGGCAGGGCCTCGCCGCGTCCGAGCCATTCGGCGATGGTGTCGGCGATGCGCGTGGCCAGGCGCAGTTGCGGGCGCATGGTGGTGGTGATTTCCTCCGGCGCCCGCCAGATGGCCATCGGATCGTCCGGCTCGCGGCGTTTCTCCGCTTCTTCCAGTGGCCACAGTTCCACCAGGCCGCGCACGTGGGGGCGGGCGGAGGTATGTTTGCGGATATCGTCCTCGCCGAGGTCGAAGTCGTCCTGCCCGATGACCTCGTCGACGATCTCGAGGATTTCCGGCGCGCCGCGGAAGGATACTTCCAGCGGTTGTTCGCGAAAGGTCATGCGCGCCTCCTTTGCCCGGCGCTGGAAAAAATCGCGCATCCGGCGGAATTCCTCCGGCGCGGCGCCCTGGAAGGAATAGATGGACTGCTTGACGTCGCCCACGACGAAGATGGTGCGGGGCAGGGGGTGATCGGCGCCGTCGCCGGCGAAGAAGTCTTCGGTGATGCGCTCGAGGATCTCCCATTGCTCGGGCGAGGTGTCCTGGGCCTCGTCCAGCAGGATGTGGTCGATGCCGCCGTCGAGCCGGTAGAGCACCCAGGAGGCCTTCAGGTTGTCGTCGGCGAGCAGGTCCAGCGTGCGCGCCACGAGGTCGTCGTAGTCGAACTTGCCGGCGCGGATCTTTTCCCTCTCGTAAAGGTCGAGAATGGCCATGCCGGCCTCGTAGAGCGCCACGTTGGCCGCCAGCAGGCGGCGGGCGAGGTAGCCTTGCAGGGCGTCGATGAAGCGTTCCTGTTCTTCCTTCAACCAGTTGGCGAGATGGGGCAGGCGTTGCCGGAAATCCTTGGTGAGCAGGGTCTTGCGCGGGCTCATGTCGCCGGTGGCGAACCATTTGCGCGCCACGTCCCAGGCGGCGTCCGCGTCATCGCGGCCGATGGCCTCGGCCAGCGCCGCGAGGCATTCTCGCGCCGTCTTGTCGGTGGCCCCGGTCTTCCTGGCCGTGGCGATCGCGTCGTCCAGCCGTTGCAGCAGGCCGAGTATTTCTTGCCGGTTCAGCTGGCGGAACCATTCTTGTATCCACTTGCCCGGGTCGAGGGGAACTTGCGTGGCGCCCGCGCTGGCGGCCAGGCGGGCGTAAACCGCGTTCTTCAGGTTCTCGTCATTAGCCATTCTGCGCAACAGGCGGCGGTGGCGCAGCAGGTCGAACAACAGGCCGGAAAGGTCGTTTTCGTGGCGGAAGGTGGCGAGCAGCGCCAGGTGTTGGCGCATTTCCTCGCCGAGCGCGTCGGGGGCGGTGAGCAGGCGGGTGCGGGCGCGGGCGAGCAGCTCGGCGGCTTGTGCTTCTTCCAGCACCTCGAACCCCGGCGGCAGGCCGGCCTCGACGGGAAAGGCCTGCAACAGGCGCTCGCAGAAGCCGTGGATGGTGAACACGCGCAAGCCGCCGGGCGTTTCCAGGGCGCGGGCGAACAGACGCCGCGCCCGGGGCAGGTCGTCGATGGAAAAGTCGGCTTGCCCGAGCCTGTCGCGGATGCTTTCCAGCAGACGGTCGTCGTCGAGGTGGATCCACTCGGCCAGGCGCTGGAAGATGCGGGTGCGCATTTCCGCCGCCGCGGCGCGGGTGTAGGTGATGCACAGGATGCGCTGGGGCGGGGTGCCGGAAAGCAGCAGGCGGATGACGCGGTTGACCAGCAGGTAGGTCTTGCCGGAACCTGCGTGGGCGCTGACGAAGACCGAGGCGCGCGGGTCGGCGGCCTTGTGCTGGGCGTCGCTGGCCTCGTCGCGGATGATGCGCGCCTTGCGCTCTCTCGCCTTCAACTCGGGCGCGGTCCAGTCGTTGCAGTCGTGCCGGGGCAATGTCTCCAACCCGCGAATGTGGCAAAAGCTGCGTGTGAATCGGGTGCAAGCGGAAGGAGTATATCAGCCGAATGGAAAAGACGCGCGGGAATTCGTCCCTGTCGCGGATGGCGCGGAACGGACAAGAAAAGACCCGCCGCGCTGGCGCGGCGGGTGCACAGCTTCGCAAGGGCCAACATCCTGCTCGGAACGTCGGCCCGGCGAATGAAATGGTCGGAGTGGGCAGATTCGAACTGCCGACCCCCTGCTCCCGAAGCAGGTGCGCTACCAGGCTGCGCTACACTCCGCCAGAGCCATTCACGCCTGCTATATAACGCCGCCCGGCAGAGGCCGCAAGATGGCCGGGCGAGGAAAATGGCGGCCATGCGCCAGGGTCAAGGGAGGGGGCAGGACCGGTTGCAAGGGAAAGTGGAAATGTGGTAACCCGCTCCGGCATGATGCCGGTCCATTGCACCTGGATCAGCCGGGGGCACTTTCCTGATTCCGGTGGTGGGCCTGGCATCATGCACTCGATGCGCTCGTGCGTGCGCATTTTCCGCCGCTTTTCTCTTGCCCTCGCTTTCCGGCTGTCATAAATCGGTGCCTGTTCGGCGGCCGCATCCGGGCCTTTCCCGCGCGGCGCGTGGCGATGGGGCGTAGCCAAGTGGTAAGGCAGCGGGTTTTGGTCCCGCGATCGCAGGTTCGAATCCTGCCGCCCCAGCCACTGGCGTTGCCAGACTTGAATTCCGCAAACGCAGGGAGTCAGGGATGGCGCTTGCCAAGTTGGGCGGGCGCCCTGGTCTGCTTTGCCTGTTTCATGTTGTTTCTTCAGGAAAAGGTGGACAGGGACGTGGTGGGCCCGGCAGGACTCGAACCTGCAACCAGTCGGTTATGAGCCGACAGCTCTAACCAGTTGAGCTACGGGCCCGGAGAGCCTGGTCCGTGGCACGATGGGCGGGGCATGGGCGCGGGAAGCCCAACCGCCGTTTGCGCCATGCCATACAATCGCCATCGAGCGCGCCACAATCCGGCCTGGATCGTTCATGTTTCAATACACAGGGAGACCCGCCATGCGCAAGCATCTCGTCCGCCAACTTTCACCGCGTCAACTGGTGCCGCTCCTGG
>JALVRJ010000115.1 GCA_027031305.1 Hyphomicrobiales bacterium
CCGACGCGCTGGCCACCCTGTGCCGCTTCACCGCGCGCTGCATCGCCGACGCCGCCCATTGGCTCCCCGGTCCGCCGCAACTGTGGGTGATCGCCGGAGGTGGCCGCCACAACCGCGCCCTCATGCGCATGTTGGCCGAGGAGGTGGACGCCCCCGTCGTTCCCGCCGAGGCGGTGGAAATGGACGGCGATCACATGGAGGCCGAATGCTGGGCCTGGCTGGCCGTGCGGGCGCTGAAGGGCCTGCCCATCAGCTGGCCCACCACCACCGGCGTGCCACGCCCCCTTTCCGGTGGTGTGCTGTCGCGGCCCGGCGAACGTCCCGCCACCGCGCCCGAGGATGGGGAGGAAGACGAGAAATGACGCCGGAAACCCGCCGCGGCGCCGCCGCCCATGACCCACGCCCGCGCCACCGTTCCCTGCGCCTGCGCGTGCGCTCCATGCTGGAACATCCCACCACCGTCTGGGGGCGGCGCTTCGCCATCTTCATTCAGGTGCTCATCATCCTTTCGCTGCTTTCCATCTCGCTGGAGACCCTTCCCGCGCTACCCGCGTGGGTCCATGTCGTCCTGCACCTGTTCGAGTGGTTCGTCTTGCTGGTGTTCACGGCGGAATATGTGTTGCGCCTGTGGAGCACGGCCCATCCGCTGAAATACGCCATGTCGTTCGACGGCCTGGTGGACCTCGCCGTCATCGCGCCGTTCTGGATCCTCGGGGCTGACGTGCGCGAGATCCGCGGGCTGCTGCTGTTTCGCCTCATCCGCGTGTTCAAGCTGGGCCGCTACGCCCGCTCGCTGAAGCACTTCCGCGTCGCCTGGCAGCTGGTCAAGGATGACGTTTTCGCCTTCGCCGGCATCGTCGCCCTGTTCATCTACATCGCCGCCATCGGCATATGGCAGTTCGAGCACCCCGTGCAGCCGGAAAAATACGCCACCGTCTTCGACGCCCTGTGGTGGGCCGTCATCACGCTGACCACCGTCGGCTATGGCGACGTCTACCCGGTCACCACCGGTGGGCGCGTCTTCACCATGGTCATCGTGTTGCTGGGGCTGGGCCTGGTCGCCGTGCCTTCCGGCCTGTTGGCCTCGGCCTTCCAGGAAATTCGCCGCCGCGAACGCGAACGCCAGTTGCGCCGCCGCCAATGGCACACCGGCAAGCCGGAAGAATGACACCGGGGAGGGAAGGGGGCGCGGGACGGTTGCAGCGGTCAAGCCCTTGCGCAATCTGGTATCAGTCGACCTTGCGCCGCGCCTTTTCCTCGAGACCGGACAGCGCGAAGCGTTTCTCCAGCTCTTCCATGATGTCCGAGAACGGCACCTTGCGCGCCATCAGCGCCACCAGGAAGTGGTAGAGAACGTCCGCCGCCTCCGCCCGCACGTCCTTCTTCTTGCCGTCGACGATGGCCAGGGCCAGCTCCACGCCTTCTTCGCCCAGCTTCTTCGCGCACTTGTGCCTGCCCTGGTTCAGCAGCTTGGCGGTATAGGATTCCTTCGGCGAGGCCTTGGCCCGCCTTTCCAGCTTCTCGATCAAGGCCGCCAGCACGTCCAGCCGCTGTTGTGCAATGATGTCTCGTTCCTTGCTCATCAGGCCGCTTCCTCCACGCCGTCCAGCCGCACCGGCACCCCCTGCTTGGCCATGTAGCGCTTGGCCTCGCCGATGGAGTGGGTGCCGAAATGGAAAATGGAGGCCGCCAGCACGGCGGAAGCGCCACCTTTCTTCACGCCTTCCACCAGATGCTCCAGCGTCCCCACGCCGCCCGAGGCGATGACCGGCACTGGCACCGCGTTGACGATGGCCCGCGTCAGCTCAAGGTCGAAGCCCTCGCCGGTGCCGTCCCTGTCCATCGAGGTCAGCAGGATTTCACCGGCCCCAAGAGAGACCACCTCT
>JALVRJ010000116.1 GCA_027031305.1 Hyphomicrobiales bacterium
CCGCCCATCTTCTCGTCATCGGCGGCGAAATAGAGCCGGCGGATGCGGGCGTGGGAAATGGCCGTGGCGCACATGGGGCAGGGCTCCAGCGTGACGAACAGGTCGCAGCCCGGCAGGCGCTCGCCACCCAGCTTGCGGCAGGCCGCGCGTATGGCGAGGATTTCGGCGTGAGCGGTGGGGTCGCGCAGCTCCTTCACGCGGTTGCCGGCGCGGGCCAGCACCTCGCCGGTTTCACCGACAATGACGGCGCCGACGGGCACCTCGCCGCGTTCGCCGGCGGCCACGGCTTCGGCAAAGGCCAGCTCCATGTGCTCCGGCACCAGTTTCATGCGATGGTTTCCAGCGGTTTTCCTTGCGCGCGGCGGTGGGCGCCCCTACTTCTGTTGTCATGACACAGGACGAGCGAAATGTGAAACGTGGCGAGAAGCTGGCCAAGGTCATCGCGCGCAGCGGCATCTGTTCGCGGCGCGAGGCGGAGCGGCTGATCGAGGCCGGGCGCGTGGCGGTGAACGGATTCATCGAAACCAGCCCGGCGGTGCGGGTGGGGCCGGAAGACGAGGTGCTCGTCGATGGCGCGCCGCTGCCCGAACCGGAGCCGGTGCGGCTGTGGCGTTATCACAAGCCGGTGGAGCGGGTGGTGGCGCGGCATGACCCACGGGGGCGGCCGACGATTTACGACGACCTTGGGGAGGAGGTGCGGCACGCCATGCCGGTGGGCCGCCTGGACTTCATGTCCGAGGGCTTGTTGTTGCTGACCAACGATGGCGAGCTGAAGCGGGCGCTGGAGCATCCATCAAAGGGCTGGACGCGGCGCTACCGGGTGCGCGCCTATTGCCCGTTGCCGACGGCGAAGCTGAAGCGCCAACTGAAGCAGCTGGAGCGGGGGATCGTTGTCGATGGCGTGCACTACGGGGCGGTGAAGGCCACTCTGGACAGGGAGGAAGGGGCCAACAAGTGGTTCACCTTCGCCCTGAAGGAGGGCAAGAATCGCGAGATCCGCCGCATCCTCGCGCACCTGGGGTGCAAGGTGAACCGGCTGATCCGCACCAGCTACGGGCCGTTCCAACTGGGCGGGCTGAAACGTGGCGAGGTGGCGGAGGTGCCGCGCAAGCAGCTGGAGGAACTGCTGGGCGGGCTGTTGGCCAAGGTGGAGGAGCGGCGCATGGCGGCGCATCCACGCGGCGAGATGGTGTATATCGGCTTCGACGACGATGATGAAGATGACGAGCGAAAATCGCGTGGAGACGGGGAAGCCTGAGCGGCCATGCGCATCATCGGTGGAGAACACAGGGGCCTGAACATTCGCGCGCCGAAGGGGATGGACACACGGCCCACCACCGATCGTGTGCGCGAGGCCATGTTCAACGTGCTGGCGCACGCAAAGTTCGCCCCACCTCTGAATGGCGCGCGGGTGCTGGACCTGTTCGCCGGATCCGGTGCGCTGGGGCTGGAGGCCCTGTCGCGCGGGGCGGGGTTCGCCCTGTTCGTGGACACGGAGGCGAAGGCCCGCGCGGCCATCCGGGACAACCTAATGCGGGCGGGTTTGCAGGGGCGGGCGAAGATCTGGCGGCGGGAGGCGACGAAAATGGGCCGTTGCGCGCCGATGCCGCCGTTCGACCTGTCTTTTCTCGATCCGCCCTATGGCAAGGGGTTGGGTGAGCGCGCGCTGGCGAGCCTGCACGAAGGCGGCTGGTTGAAGTCCGGGGCATTGGTGGTGGTAGAGGAAAGCGCGCGCCAGGCCTTTGAGCCGCCGCAGTCATATCGACTGGTGGACAGGCGCACCTATGGCGACACGGCCGTGCATTTCCTCGTCCATGATGGCTGAAGTGATACCAGATTGCGTGATGTCTGACCGGTGAAACTGCCCCGCGCCCGCACCCAAGCC
>JALVRJ010000117.1 GCA_027031305.1 Hyphomicrobiales bacterium
GAATTGCCCGCATAGGTGGGCGGGAAGATCACCGCGTCCTCGCCCTCCACCGACTCCATCTTCACCCTGCGCACCAGCGCCACCGGCGCCTCGGAAGAGTCATCGAGCCAGGCCTCGACGATTTGCGATAGTGTGGTCATGACATGATCTCCTCGACAATTTCCTCGTGGGCATTGGTGATGCAGCGGGCCTGGTTTTCCTGCCCGGGCCAGTCCAGTTGCATGTGAAAGGTGCGCATGAGAAACGGCAGCGGCGCGCACCCCAGCGCCGCGCGCAGGAACATCGGCGGCAACAGGCGCTCCGCATCGTCCACGCCAATGACGCCATAGCGGTAATGAAGCTTGTCCAGCCGCTGCGGCCGCGCGTGCGAAAGGCCGATGGCCGCCAGCACCTCCACCAGCGGGAATCCCACCGTAACGATGTCTCCATGCTCGTTGAGGGAAAAGCCGGTGTCGAAGGGCACGTAATCCCGCCGCCAGTCGAAGCGGAAGCTGCTGCTCTGCACCACGTCGTAGTCGAACAGCTCTCCCTTCAGCCGCTGTGGCTCCTGCCGCATCAGGGCCAGCGCGTCCCGCAACAGCGCCACACCGGGATATCCGCCCGCACCAGCCCAGAACTTCGCATTATCCCTGCCGCTGACCTTTTCGCCATCGATCCAGTAATCCACCACGATGGAACCGGCATTGGTGAACAATCGCGCCGGCAAGGTGGCCGGTGAAGACGGGTCGGGTGCGGAAAAGGGCTGTGTTTCATCCAGAAGCCGGGTGGAAATCCCATCCCATTTCTCCGTGCGGTTGGCGGAATCGGGCGGCGCCAGCGATTCCACCTGCGCCCGCAACAGGAAATCCAGCACCACCTCAAGCGGGTCTTCATCACCCGCGGCGCGCAGGATGAAGTGCGGCTGGTGTTCGTCCCGCCAGTCGAAGGCGCCCTCGGCCTCGCCCAGCAACACCTCCGCCGCCTCCATCAGCCCCAGACAGGCGAAGACCTGGCCGGGGTTCAATAAGTCAACGGGAATACGCGCCTCAGCCATGGGCCGCCTCCATCACTTCCGGCGCGGCCTTTGTCCCGCCTGCCGCCTGCATGTCCAACCGCCGCGAGGCCCGCTGATCCGCCGCCCGCAACAGGGCCTCCAGCCACGCCAGCCCCCACGGCCCGAAGCGCTTCTGCAAGCGCGCATAACGCAGGGCGATGTCGCGCACCTCCTTCTCCAGCCGGCTTGGCGGCAAGCTATCGTCGATGGCCGGCATCAAGGGCCGCGCCCGCCCGTGGTGCGCCGCCACCAGGTGCAACATCAGATCGCGCTGCCAACCTTCCAGCGCCGCCATTTCCCGGCGGATGTTCTCCAGTGTTTCCTTCACATCCTCCGGCCCCTTCGGCGCGCCACCATCACCCAGCGCGTCCAGCACCGAAGCGAACTCGTGCCGAAACCCGCCCAGCAACCGCCCATTGCCGCCAAACGGTGTTTTCGCCAATGGACGCTTTTCATCCCGGTTGCGGGCCATCACCCGCTGCCACAGCCGCCGCCGCTTGCCCATGTCGTGCAGCCATGCCGCCAGCCGCAACGGCGCGGCCACTTCCATCTTCGACAACCCCAGCCGCCGCACCAGTTTTTCCGCCTCCTCCCGCACCCATTCCAGGTGCTCCACCAGCTCTTGTGGCTTGCGCGCAATGGCCGGATCGCCAGACAGAGGCGCCTCCCGGTCACCTCGCCAGACTTGTATCACCACCATCCGCTGCTCTTCTTCCGTCTCGGCCTCGGGGTTGCGGTTGAAACGGAAATCGACGCGCCAACGCGCATCCCCTTCATCCAACGCCCCATCTCCCACCCTGAAGCCAAGTTGATTCTGGATATTCTCAAGTTTTTCCGCCTCTTGCGG
>JALVRJ010000118.1 GCA_027031305.1 Hyphomicrobiales bacterium
GCATATTGCATTCCGCCCGCCGTCTTCTGGCGTTTCCGCGCCTGTCCGAGAAGCTCGCCGACGACGGCGCGCAATCCCCTGGCGGAGTCGAGCTTCAGGCGAAAGGGCCTGCCGGTGAAAAATTTTCGCGCCTCGCCGATCCAGAAATCCTCAATGGCGTCCAGATCAACTTCACCGTCCTTGTGCAAGGCGTTGAGGAAAGCGGCGTATTCCTGCATCTTGCCGATGGATCCGCGCGAGGTGCGGCCGCCTTCCTCGGCCAGAACGCGCGTGACGCCATGCCGGGCGAGAATGGATTGCACCTTTGCTTTTCCCAGCCCCAGAACCTGCCCCCGGCCTTCCGTTATCAGGCTTTCCGCGTCAAGAGGCAGCCCCAGCTCTCTGGCATGATCCGTCACCACCAGCGCCACGCAAAGCGGCCCCTTGCCTGTAAACCTCCGGCGTCTTGCGAATTCCGCCAGCTTATCCGCGAGAGCGCCGTTCGTCATCAGGCGGCCTTCCGCTTCCGGCCGCGCTGATGGATCAGCAGGGGATCAAGCAGATTCCGCGCCAGCCAGCGCACGGCGGGAACGGCCAGCCCGTCGCCCGTGAGATGATAGGCGGCGTTTCTGTTTTCCGGCAGAATATAATCGTCCGGCAACCCCATGAGGCGCGCCGTCTCGCGCGGCGTCAGAAGCCGGGAGCGGATATCATTTCCATTCACCAGCATGACGATCTGGCGGGAGGAGCCGCCGCCCGGCGTGCGCAGACAGCCCGCCAAACCATCAAACCGGATTTCGGCCCTTTGCGCCCTGCGCCCGGAAGCGTCCGCGCGGGTGCGCCGGAACACGGCGCCGGCCATGGGGCGTCCGGCGCGCCGCGCTTCCTCCACCTTGGCGCGGTTGGCCGGGCTCATCATGGAGAGAAGCTTCCGCGTTTCCTCCGGCGCGCGCCACGCCGAATCCGGGACGGCTTCCAGCAGATCAATCAGGCTGGCATTGCGCGCCGGGGGAGCTGGCAGACGCCACCAGACCCAGGCGCGCCGCGCCGCGCCATCGAGCCCGGCCTGAGCGGCCGCCAGACGAGCGGGACTCCACACTTCGTCCGGCCCGGGGGCGCGCAGTCCGGCAGGAATTTCTCCCTTCGCGCCGATGATGAACAAGCGCGGCCGCGACTGCGGCAGGAAATGCGCGGCGTCGATAATCAGCGCGCCCGCCGCGTAGCCGGATTGCGCCAAGGCCTCCATGATGGCGGCGAAGTCCGCGCCTCCATGAGACGTCAACGCGCCGGGCACATTCTCCAGAACGACGATGGACGGCGCCCTGCCCTCTTCGCCCAGTTCATTCATGAGCCGCCAGAAAGGCCAGAAAGTCCCAGAGCGGGCGCCGCCAAGCCCGGCCCCGGCGCCGGCCAGCGACAAATCCTGACAGGGAAAGGACGCCCAGGCCAAATCACCTCCGGGGGGGATGTCGGCGGGCGTGAGCGATGCGACATCGGCGAGCAGGAATTCATCGCCACCCCAGTTGCGGCGGTAGCTTTCGGCTTTTGCGGGGTCGAGATCATTGGCCAGAAGACAGCGCCAGCCCGCGCCCAGTCCGGCGCGGGCCATGCCGCCGCCGGCGAAAAATTCGTAGTAGGCCCCTCCCGTCATGATGACTCCCTGCTGTCCGGACTCATGCTGTTCCTGTATTGTTCCACACCTTCGCCGTGTTGTCCAGCCCCTACTCCCACTCGATCGTTCCGGGGGGCTTGGAGGTTATGTCGTAGACGACGCGGTTGATGCCGCGCACCTCGTTGATGATGCGGGTGGAGACGGCGGCGAGGAAGTCGTGATCGAAGGGGAACCAGTCGGCGGTCATTCCGTCCACGGAGGTGACGGCGCGCAGGGCGCAGACATAGTC
>JALVRJ010000119.1 GCA_027031305.1 Hyphomicrobiales bacterium
GCTTCTGCGTGGTTCTTTATGCATTCTGGTATAACGGACTCATGAGCTTGCGGCCCGACCCCCGGCTTGGCAGCGGGGTGACGTTTATCCTTCATCTTTTGCGCCTTTGCGCTTAGGCGTGGGCGGCTCCAGCCCGCTCCCCCGCCCAGCCACCCGATATTCTGAGAGGCGGGTGGCAGGGTGGAGAACGAGCCGGAGCCTATCCTCCACCTTTTTCACCCTTGCGCAAGAGGGCGATGAAGAAGCCGTCCGTGCCATGCCGGTGTGGGGAGACTTGCAGGAAGGGCCCATCATCCGCCGCGGCGGGCAACCGTGTCAGCATCTCCGCGTGCCCGCGCCAGTCTTGCGGGGCGAATTCGGGCGAACGCTCGAGAAAGGCCGCCACCTGCCCGGCATTTTCCTGTGGCAACACGGAGCAGGTAACGTAAACGAGGTATCCTCCCGGCCGCACGAAGGCCGCCGCCTCGTCCAGCAGTTTCGCCTGCGTCTGCAAGCGCCGTTCCAGCGTTTTCTCGCGCAGCCGCCACTTGATGTCCGGCTTGCGGCGCCACGTGCCGCTGCCAGAGCACGGCGCGTCCACCAGCACCAGGTCCATCCGCTCCCGCAGAGGTTCCAGCTTGTCCCGCTCGTGCGGGGCGACGATCTCCACCATGTCCTCCACCCCGGCCCGACGCAGCCGTTCGATGATGGGGGAAAGGCGCCCCAGCTCCGCGTCGTGGGCGTATATCCGCCCTCGTCCCCTCATGCGCGCGGCCAGCGCCAGCGTCTTGCCACCGCCGCCGGCGCAGTAGTCCAGCACGCTCGCACCCGCCTCGGCCGGGCACAGCAGGGCAGCCACTTGCGAACCCTCGTCCTGGATCTCGAAATCGCCGCGGTGAAAGGCCAGCTCGTTGGTCAGTTTCGGCAGGCGGCCGCGTGTGTCTTCATGAAAGCGAAGCCCCCAGGGCGAAAGGGGCGTCGCCTCCGGTCCATGCCGTTTAAGCGCCTCGGCCACTGCCTCGCGGCTGCCACGCAACGCATTGGCGCGAATGTCCAGCGGCGCCCGCCGCGCCAGCGCCCGCGTCGCGGCGATGGTTTCGTCTTCCGTGCCGAACGCCGAGAGCAGCGAGGAATGCAACCATTCGGGATAATCCCCCCGCACCCATGGCGGCGCCCCCTCCAGCGCCCGTGGCTCTGCCAGGCGCACGCGCTCCGCCGACGAAAGTGGACCGAAGCCATGGCGTTCCCGCCCCATGCGTTCAATCTCTTCCGGCGAATGCCCGGCATCGAAGCGCAGATGCGCCAGCACCAGCGCGCGAGGCGATCCGTCCTCCATGCGCCAGGCAAGCGAATTCTTGCGCCTGAGCGCGTCGAGCACGATGTTGCCGATGGCCGCCCTGTCGGCGGAGCCGGCGAAGCGGTGCATGTGCCCCCAGTCGCCCAGCGCCCGCAGGGCGGGGCGGTGATGGTGCAGGATATCCTCGAGCACCTCGATGGCGGCGGCGGCGCGGGCGCCGGGGGTCATGGTCTTGGCTCCTTGCCGAAAAAGCGGTCGTGCAACGAAAAAGCGCCCCCGAGAGGGCGCCGCCGAATATGACCGGCGATGAAAGATGATCAAAAGAATGGCTGGGGACCCAGGATTCGAACCTGGACTTACGGAGTCAGAGTCCGCTGTCCTACCGTTAGACGAGTCCCCAGCAATTGTTGTCGGCGCGAACCGTGATGTATGAAGGTGAAAGCCATCAGCCCGGTCCGCGAGCGTTATTTGCCTTAGCCCCGCACGCATTTCAAGTCAAGCGCTCGGAAAAAGGCTCAGAAAAATGTCCCGGCTCGACAACCGTCGTTCGTTTCCCGGTCGCCTCATACCAAGCTGCGCAAAGGCTGACCGATAAAACCGCCC
>JALVRJ010000120.1 GCA_027031305.1 Hyphomicrobiales bacterium
CCAGTGGAAGAAGCTGCGCGCGGCCAGCACCTGCATGATGACCGAGGCAATGGAGGTGGCCAGCAGCAGGGCAATGGTCATGCGATAATCGCGCGTCATCTCGAACACGATGAGTGCGGTGGAAAGCGGCGCCCCCAGCACCGCCCCGGCCACCGCGGCCGTTCCCACCAGGGCATAGGCGCCGGGGCCGGAGGCGATGGCGGGGGCCAGCATGCTCATGACATGGCCCATGATGCCGCCGGTCATGGCGCCCAGGAACAGGGAGGGAGAAAACACCCCGCCGCCGAAGCGCGAGGCGAGGGTGATGGCGGTGGCGACGAATTTGGCCACCAGCAGCGCCAGCAGGAAGCCCAGCGTGTAGTCGCCGTTCAGCGCGTGACTGGTGGCCTCGTAGCCGACGCCGAGGATTTCCGGCACGAAGACGCCCATCAGGCCGATGACGAGGCCGCCCAGCGCCGGCCGCAACCACAATGGCATGGGCACGGCGCGGGCGCGCAGGTCGGCGTGTTCCACGGTTTTCAGGAAGATGAAGGCGACGAGCCCCGCCAGTAGGCCAAGCAGGGCGAAGGCGGGCATTTCCAGGTAACTGTTGATGTGCAGCGGTGGCAGGGTGAAGGCCGGGAAATCGCCCAGGTGAGCGCGGATGATGAGGGCGCCGGCGACGGAGGCCATGACGGTGGGCACGAAGGCGGACAGGGCGTAATGGCCCAGTACCACCTCGTGGGCGAAGACCATGCCGGCGATGGGAGCGTTGAAAGAGGCCGACACGGCGGCCGCCGCGCCGGCGCCGATGAGGACGCGCCGGGAGGCGACGGAAACGTGGCGAAAGGGGCGGAAGAGCAGACTGGCGAGGGTGGCGCCAATGTGCACCGCCGGGCCCTCGCGTCCGGCGGAGGCGCCGGAGCCGAGCGAAACGACGGTGATGACGGCGCTGGCCAGCCCGTCGCGCCAGCCGATGACGCCATGACGCAGGTGCACGGCCTCGATGACGTCGGCGACTCCGGAGGCGCGCCGCTTTGGCGCCAGCCACACCAGCAGCGCACCGACGACGAGGCCGCCGGCAGCGGGCATGAGGATGATGAACCAGGCCGGCAGGTCTCTCGCCACGGAAGCGACCAGGGCCTCGTCCGTGGTGCCCAGCCATAGCCATTGCATCCAGCCCAGGGCATGGCGGAACAGCAGCACCGCGTAACCGGTGGCGATGCCGATGACGATGGCCAGCAGCCACACCAGCAGCATCTCGCGCTTCCACAGGCGGCGCATCCGTTGGCGCCAGTGGTCGTGCCCCCGCCAGGGCAGGGGGGGCGCCTGCTCGCCGTGGGATGGCTGTTCGGACAACGGCTTGTTGGCGGTTCGCTTTCCTTGTGGTGGGCGCGACCCGCCAGTGGATTTGCGCGTGGTGTTCAAGAACCCTTCCCCGATTTGCGGATACGGTTTCACGGCTTTTGCCCTCCTGTCAATCTGCTATACAGGACAGGCTCCGGCAAAATGGAGTCATGACCCATGTCCATCTGGCGCGCGCCATTGCTCATCATCGGCATCGTGCTCATCCTGCTGGCATCGGCGGCGCTGGCGGCGCCGTGGCTGGTGGACTGGAACCGCTATAAGCCACGATTGGTCGCATGGGCCGAGGCCTTCACCGGGCGTGCGGTGCGCATTGGTGGCGGTGTCGACTTCCGCCTGTTCCCGTGGCCGGCGGCACGCCTGCATGATATTTCCGTGGCCGGTGCGGAAGGCGGGCGCTTCGAGCACTTGCTGAAGGTGGAGGCGGTGGAGGCGCGGTTTTCGCTGGCGGCGCTGCTGTCGGGGCGGCTGGAGGTGGAGAGCGTGCGGCTTATCCGGCCGGAACTGGCGCTGGAGCACCTGGGC
>JALVRJ010000121.1:0-1278 GCA_027031305.1 Hyphomicrobiales bacterium
GCCGAAGCATCGGATTCCGGGCCGTTGGAAGCATAATTGTATCCACCCGGGCCATCCACCTTGACGACGTTCGGCTGGCTGCCACCACCAACGATCCAGGGTGAAATGGACCAGCCGATGTTGTTGCCGAAATTGGGCGGCGGATTGTCCTCGAACCCCGGATTCTGAATCAGGTTGGCCGCCTGCGCGCCGCCCACGGCAAGCGCACACCCGGCCGCAACGGCCAGCACCGCGATAAATTTTTTCATGCGATGGGTCATTTCACCCCTCCCTGTTCGCAGGTCTTCTCCGGCGCCGTCACGGTGATTGTCGCCCTGCAACAGGTGAAGGGCTTGCCGCTTTTGGCTTCCTCCTTGTCAAAGGCGCACAGGTTGAAGGTAACCGGCTGGCCCGGGGCCGCACCGGAAACCGGAACAGTGGCCGAGGGCGAGAGATTGGCCAGCGGCCCACCGGGTAGCGAAACACCCATGGTCGGCGTTGTTACCTTCACGACATTGGGTGAGAACCCCGTCGGCGTTGAACCAATGGAAACTTTCAGTCCACCTTGCCCCGTGGCCGTATCGCAGTAAGGCCTGGCCTTGACCTTCATGCATGGAGGTGGCGGCGGCGAAGGGTCGTCCGGCCCCGGATCCGAGATCGGACCAGGCGACCCCGAGCAACCATCCTCGTAAGTGCAGGTGGGGTCTGCGTCCTGCGGGTAATACCAACCATCCGCCGGCGGATAGTTCCATGCGGTGGCGTAATCATCCGGTGCGCCGGCGATGGCCTGCCCGCCGATGCCGCAGCCGGGGGTGTAGATCTCCACATCTCCCATGTGACCGGTGTCACGCGGCCCCGCACCCCTGGCTGCGAAGCTGGCATAATAGCTTGTCCAGGGTGGCGCGTTGAAGGGCCTTACGGGGCGTGCCGGAGACCCCTGCAAGCCGCTCACGTCCAGCGGCCCGCCAGCCGCGAGCTGTTTTTTCAGCACTTCGTTTCGGCGCAGTGCCTCGCCAGTGCTCCACAGCGAAGCCTCGCAGACCTTGCGATTGACGATACCCTTTTCCGTGTAGCCATAGCCCAGGGCAATACCGCCATTGCCGTTGTGATAATCAGGCTGAAAGCCCACCGCGTATTCTTCCGGCCGGGCGATCCAGCGGCTCGGCGTTTTCGGGTCATCCGGCCGCTCCAGCCAGTAGCGCAAGACCCTGGCCTTGCGTGGTCGGGCGAAGCGCGAATAATCGTAGGAACCCCGCTGCGCCCCGCGCTGCGCCAGGATCATCGCCCCCTCCCTGGTGA
>JALVRJ010000121.1:1288-5918 GCA_027031305.1 Hyphomicrobiales bacterium
CGGAAATCTCGTCCCGCGACACTTCCCTGGGCAGCGTCAGCTCCCAGCGCGCATCACGCAGGAAGGCGCCCGTCTTCTCATCCAGCCCCACGCTCCAGACCTCGGGCCGATTGGTCTTCGAGCGCGCCACGGCGTAATAGAGCCGCCCGCCGTGCACGGCCAGCCCCCACACGCGCCGCTCCAACGCGGCATAACCCCAGGTTTCCGGGTCTTCGCCGTCGAAATCCGCAGAGGCCAGGTCCAGCTTGTTCGCCGCGTCGAAAGCCACGGGGGCAAGGCCCATCGCCGCACGGCCCGTTCGGCCATGGTCGAAATGGCCCAGGTCGCGCCCGTCCATGTTCAGCCGGTGGATCATCCCGGTATCGCGGTCGGAAACGAAAAACTGCCGATGTTTGGCATCAAAGGCGATGTTGCCCAGCGCCGCCCCGGCATTGTCACGCCCGTTCAGCCGGATGACGGCAAACAGGCTCACCTCGCCAGTCCTGCCATCCAGCTTCCACACCGCGCCCGGGCCACCGCCTTCACCCCACTGGCCGGCCATGAACCTGGCGCCCGCCTGCCCGGTTCGGATGCGTTCGGCATATCCATCACCGTCCTTGTCCGGTATGACAGCGTAAATGCCGAAAGTGGAAGTGGCGGTGAAATAGGCGTTGGCAGGCTTCGCGTCATCCAGCGTCACGCCGAACACCAAGCCCGTTTGCTCCAGGGGGATGGCAAGTCGTTCCGGCGCCCGCCAGGCCCGCCCGTCCCAGATGTAGCGCGGCGTTCCGAGCGCCAGCACCTTCGCCGAAGCACCCTTCAGGTCGAGCACCGTCTCGTCCAGCACCGTGGATCCCCTGGCGAAATCCCTGTTCACAATCGTGCCCGGAAAAGCCGTAACAACACCATCGCCGGGTGCGATCATGCTTTCGTTCGACTGTGGCAGCGCCGGAGCGGACATGGCCAGGAATCCGGCCAAAAGCGTTCCGCTCCCCCACCACGGGGGGAATAGACGTCCTTTCATCGATGTCTCCTGATTGAAATGCAGGCCTATGGTTTGCACCCGCCCCTGGCTGCCAAGGAAAACATTATCACTTCACAATAATATCACAAGTTATTTTTTCAAATTTTGTAATTTTTTCTACATTTCCTACTAATTCATTTCTACTAATATTTGCCTCTGGCTGCTTGATTTTGAATCAAGCTCAAATTTACTGATCATGAATTTTTCATTCATCTTGTGTTCAGGTTGACTGTTTGCGATTCTCCCAAGGAGATGAGCCTCGCATTCCTGCCCGCCGCGTCTTGACAAAGTCGGCAAGCGGGCGCATAGCCTCTTTCATGCGGACCCTGAAACGGCATATTTGCGAAATCATCATCATTACCGGCTAGCAATACAGCTGGCCCGGGTTCGCGCGTCCTTTTCCACACACCAGACATCATCAGGCGGCCCCGGGCCTGAAGCCCGGAGGTCATCTCATGGTGGAACAGCCCGAACTCCTCGTTCACAATTCGCTCACGCGCAAGAAGGAGTGCTTCGAACCGCTCGATGCGTCGCTGGTGCGCATGTATGTGTGCGGGCCCACGGTCTATGACTACGCGCACATCGGCAACGCGCGGCCCATCATCGTGTTCGACACGCTGTTCCGCCTGCTGCGTCATCTCTACGGGCAGGAGCACGTGAAATACGTGCGCAACATCACCGACGTGGACGACAAGATCAATGCCCGCGCAGCCGAGGAAGGCGTGCCCATCTCCGAGATCACGGCCCGCACCATCCGCAAGTTCCACGAGGACATCGCGGCGCTCAATGTCCTGCCGCCCACCGTGGAGCCGCGCGCAACGGAGCACATCGCGGAGATGATAGCCATCATCGAGAAGCTCATCGATCGCGGCTGCGCCTATGTGGCGGAGGGGCATGTGCTCTACGATGTCTCCGCCGATCCCGATTATGGCATCCTGTCGAAGCGCACGCTGGACGAGATGATGGCGGGCGCGCGGGTGGAAGTCGCGCCCTACAAGAAGAATCCCATGGACTTCGTGCTGTGGAAGCCCTCGAAGGAAGGCGAGCCGGCCTGGAACAGCCCCTGGGGGGCCGGGCGGCCGGGCTGGCACATCGAATGCTCCGCCATGAGCTGGAAGCATCTGGGCGAGACCTTCGACATTCATGGCGGCGGCATTGACCTGCAATTTCCTCACCATGAGAACGAGATCGCCCAGAGCACTTGCGCGCACGGCACGCCGTTCATGGCCAGATACTGGATGCACAACGGCTTTTTGCAGGTAGAAGGCGAGAAGATGTCCAAGTCGCTGGGCAATTTCATCACCATCCACGAGCTGTTGCAGGAATGGCCCGGCGAGGTGCTGCGGCTGAACATGCTGCGCACGCACTACCGCGCGCCTATCGACTGGACGCGCAAGGGCCTGGAAGAGAGCAAGAAGGTGCTGGACAAGTGGTACCAGGTTGTGGGTGATGCGCAACCCGCCGAGCGGCCAGACGAGGCGGTGCTGGCGGCGCTGTGCGACGACCTGGCGACGCCGAGGGCCATCGCCGAGCTGCACCGGCTGGCGAAGGAAGGCAGGACGGCGGAGCTGAAGGCGTCGGCCAACCTCATGGGCCTGTTGCCGATGACGGCGGAGGAATGGTTCGAGACAACCGCGCCGAAGGTGGAGATTGACGAGGCCGAGATCGAACGCCTCATCGCCGCCCGTGCCGAGGCCCGCAAGCGCAAGGACTTCGCCGAGGCCGACCGCATCCGCGACGAACTGGCGGCGAAAGGCATCGTGCTGAAGGATGGCCCTGAAGGCACCACATGGGAGGTGAAGCGGTGAGACATGGTCGTCCATCGTTCGTCACCCTGGCGCTTTCTTTCTTCGTCACCCTGGCGAAAGCCAGGGTCTCATGGTGGAAGTGGCGAACCCTTCCATGAGATGCTGGCTTTCGCCAGCATGACGGGAAAGTAAATAAAGTAAATTAGGAGAGCGATGATGACGCAGACAACACCACCGGAAACGCCGGAACCGACGCCGGAGCGCCCCGTCGGCACTCCTGCCCCGCAGGCAGGTATGCCGAAATGGCTCATTTACGGCTTCGCCGTGAAGCTGGCGCTGGTGGTGGTCATCACCGTTGGCGTCATGTGGTGGGCCGGCGTATTCGGGTGAGGCTTCACCATGCCCGGCTCCTTTTCACGTCACCCTGGCGAAAGCCAGGGTCTCATGATGGAGGTGGTGAAGCCTTCCATGAGATGCTGGCTTTCGCCAGCATGACGCAGAGAGCAAAGAGGCACGAAGGGCACGGACGGATCGGCGACTGGGGCAAGAGATGGCGCCCCGACAACTTGGGAACAGGATCATGAGCGCGCAAGGCAGGGAACGCCTCTATCTGTATGACACCACGCTGCGCGACGGGGCGCAGACGCCGGGCATCGACTTCTCTCTGGAAGAGAAGAAGACCATCGCGCGGATGCTGGACGAGTTGGGCATCGACTATATCGAGGGTGGCTACCCCGGCGCCAACCCCACCGACACGGCCCTGTTCGCCAAGGATCATGGACTTGCCGCACGCTTCGCCGCCTTCGGCATGACGCGCCGCCCAGGACGCTCGGCCAGCAACGACCCGGGCTTGCAGGCGCTGTTGCAGGCGAAGGCCGACGCCATCACCTTCGTCGCCAAGGGCTGGGACTACCACGTGGAACTGGCGTTGAGGTGCTCGCTGGAGGAAAACCTGAAGGCCATCGCCGATTCCATTGAAGCGGCGAAGGAAAATGGCTTCGAGCCGCTGGTGGACGTGGAACACTTCTTCGACGGCTACAAGGCCAACCCGGACTACGCGCTGCAATGCGTGGAAACGGCACTGGAGGCCGGGGCCCGCTGGGCGGTGCTGTGCGACACCAACGGCGGCGCCCTGCCCGAGGAAATCGAGGAAATTACGGCCAAGGTGGCCGAACGCTTCGGTGGCGAGAACCTGGGGATTCATTGCCATGACGACACCGGCATGGCGGTGGCGAACTCGCTGGCGGCGGTGCGCGGCGGCGCGCGCATGATCCAGGGAACGCTGAACGGCATCGGCGAGCGCTGCGGCAACGCCAACCTCATCACCCTCATCCCCACGCTGGCGCTGAAGAGAGCTTACGCCGAGCGCTTCGAGCTGGGGCTAAAGCCGGACGCGCTGGCGAAGCTGACGCAGGTGTCGCGGACCTTCAACGAGATCCTGAACCGCCCGCCGGAGGAGCAGGCGCCCTATGTGGGGCTCACCGCGTTCGCCACCAAGGCGGGCATTCATGCCTCGGCCATCCTGAAAAGCCCGGACACCTACGAACACGTGCCGCCGGAGGCGGTGGGCAACGCGCGCAGGGTGCTGGTGTCCGACCAGGCGGGCAAGTCCAACCTGTTGTCCGAGCTCCGGCGCCAGGGGCTGGAAGTGGACAAGGATGATCCGCGCCTGAACGACCTGCTGGCGGAAGTGAAGGAGCGCGAGGCGGCGGGCTATGCCTATGACACGGCGGAGGCCTCGCTGGAGCTGCTGGCGCGGCGGCGGCTGGGGAACGTGCCGCGGTTCTTCGATGTGGAGAGCTACAAGGTGCTGGTGGAGCGCCGGCATAACGCTCTTGGGCAGCTGGTGACCATGGCCGAGGCCATCGTGAAGGTGAAC
>JALVRJ010000122.1 GCA_027031305.1 Hyphomicrobiales bacterium
CCTACGAGCTGGGGCACCTGCTGGCCACGCCGCCACTGCCCTGGCCCGACAGGCCGCATTATCCCGTGCCGCGTCCTCCCCTGATCTGGGCGCTGGAGGTGGACGCGCCGGCGGCGCTGGACGCGGGTGCGGCGGAAGCGTGGTTGCGGGCGCGGGAATCGCGATCGGCAACGCGGTTCGTCCCCACCGGCACGCAAAGCTCGCCGCCTCAGCCACTGGTGGACGAGAGAGCCTTCCAGGCGGCGTTTCGGCGTGTTCGGCAATATATTGATGCCGGCGATGTCTACCAGGTCAATTTCACCTTTCCCCTCGCCTTTACCACGGGCACGCATCCGGCCCGCTTGCAGCGGGCCATGTTGCGTCGCCAGCCGGCACCCCACGCGGCGTTCCTAGAGCTTTCATCATCGTTGTGGGCGATGTCGGCGTCGCCGGAGCTTTTCCTGGAGTTTTCGCCCGATGGCGGCGTGCGTAGCCGGCCGATGAAGGGAACCGCGGCGCGCGCCGTGGATCCAGCGCGCGATGCCGCCGCCGCCGAAGCCTTGCGCACCGATGTGAAAACACAGGCCGAGAATCTGATGATTGCCGACCTGATGCGCAACGATCTGGGGCGGGTGGCGGAGGTAGGCAGCGTATGCGTGCCGGCGCTGCTCGTGGTGGAGAGCTATCCCACCGTGCATCAGATGGTTTCAGAGGTGCGGGCGCGGATACACAATAGCCCATCGCTGCCGGAAATGTTGCGCGCGGTGTTGCCAGCCGGTTCCATCACCGGCGCGCCGAAGCGCCGGGCGATGGAGATCATCGACGTGCTGGAGGCACAGGCGCGCGGGCTGTATACCGGTTGTATCGGCTGGCTGCGGCGCACGGAAGAGGGGCATTACGAGGGTGTGCTGTCGGTGGCCATCCGCACCGTGGTCATGGATGCGCGCGGGCGGGGACGCATGGGCGTGGGTGCCGGGCTGGTGGCGGATTCGGTCGCGGAAGATGAATATGCCGAATGCCTGTTGAAGGCGCGCTTCCTGCAACAGGCGCTGGCCGACTGCACCGCTTCAGCGTGATGGCGGATGGAACGACATGACGTGAATCGTGAATGACGAAAAGGCGCACGCCGGCGCGGAGGAAACAGTGGGCGTCTTGTCCGGATGAAGGGTGGGGCTGCATCATGCAGCGTAGAGATCGGCAGGCACGATTGCAGGGTGTGGGTGGAGCGTCATCGCGGCGGCGCGCAGAGATCGCGCTCGTTGAAACCATGCGGCTGGATGCCTCCGGCGCGCTGGCCGGGGAAGAATCGCATCTTGCCCGCCTTGCCCGCTCCGCGCGGGCATTGGGCCTGTCCTGCCCGTTGCCGCAGATCCGGCGGCGGCTGCGCGATCATGCCCGCCGCCTGGGTGCGCCGTGTATCGTGCGGCTGGAGCTGCGTGCGGATGGCGAGGTCGTGTTGAGCCACCGCGCCTTGCCTGCGGCCTGCGAGGAGGCCTTGCCGGTGGCGCTGGCCGATGTGCGCACGCAGCCCGCCGACTGGCTGCTCCGGCACAAGACCACGCGGCGAGAGTTTCTCGACGCCACGCGTGAGCGGGCGGCACGCGCGAGAGGCGCGCGCGAGGTGCTGTTCCGCAATGTGCGCGGCGAGCTGACGGAGGGCAGCTTCACCAACCTGTTCGTGCGAATGCCGGGAGAGCGCGCGCTGCTGACCCCGCCATTGCGCTGTGGACTGTTGCCCGGCATCCTGCGGGGGAAGCTGCTGGCAGGAGGCGAAGCCCGGGAAGTGGTGCTCACCGTGGCGGACCTGCGCGCGGCAAAGGTTTTCTACATGGGCAATTCGGTGCGCGGACTTGTGCCGGCGCGGTTGATCTGACGGTCAGGCCCTTCCGTTCCCGGTGCGCATGTCGGCGACCACTTCCCGCAGCAGGGCAATTTGGCCCGCGCGATCGGCGGGCGCGAAGCCATTGGCGACGAAGCGCTCTTCCGCCCGCCGCAGGGCTTCGCCCACCGCCGGGCCCGGTGGCAGGCCGAGGGCCACGGCGTCCTTGCCGCCGGGGAGAAATGTCGGGGGCCGCCAGCGTTCCAGCAGTGTCAGGAGGCCGCGCAAGCCCTCTTCCGGCAGGTCGCCACGGGCAGCCGCCAGCCGCGCCAGGTCGCGTGCGGCCTGCGGGCCGTGGTGGTAGATCAACCGTTTCCACTCCTGTTCGTCGGCGGGCCGCGCCGCTTTGGCCAGCCACCTCAGCCGCTTCGTTTCCTCCCTTGTGAGGCGGAAGGCCTGGCGCAAGGATTCATGCGGACCGCAAAAGGCGATCAGGCGCAAGAACCACTCCGGCGCCAGATCCAGCGCCGCGTCCTGCGCCGCCATGCGCTCCAGGGCCGTCAAGTCGCGCGCGCAATCGGCGGGGAAGATCATGTCCGCGACGCCGGTTCGCTCCATCAGGCGCAGCGCTTCCACCGCCTTTGGGGCGCTCAACAGCCGCCGCGTTTCCTGGCGGATGCGCTCCTTCGAGATGCGCTTGAGCCCCTGCCATTGCGTGGCGATGGTGGCGAGCGTTTCGTCGTCCGGCGGGGCCGCCGCGTAGGTGGCCCAGAAGCGGAAGAAGCGCAGGATTCGCAGGTAATCCTCGCGGATGCGCCGGGCCGCGTCGCCAATGAAGCGCAGGCGACGCGCCTTGAGGTCGGCAAGCCCGCCGACGTGATCATGCAGCCGACCGTCGGCGTCCAGATAAATGGCGTTCATGGTGAAGTCGCGCCTTTGCGCGTCCTGTGCCCAGTCGGTGGTGAAGGCGACCTGCGCGTGTCTGCCGTCGGTCTTCACGTCGCGCCTGAGCGTGGTGACCTCGAAGGCCCGGCCGTCCTTCGCGGCGATGATGGAGCCATGCTCGATGCCCACCGGGTGCACGGAAAAGCCGGCGCGGCGAAGGCGTGCCATCGCTTCGCGCGGGGGCAGGGTGGTGGCGATGTCGATGTCGGTCACCGGCTGGCCGAGCAAGGCGTTGCGCACCGCGCCGCCGACGATGCGCGCATCGCGCGGCCCCAGCGCGGCGAACACCTCGGCGAGGCCGGGGGCTCGCAGCAGGGTGCGCAAGTGCTGCTGTGTGTGTTCGTCGAGGTTGTCGCGCGGATCGATGCCGGTCATGACGTGGCTCCCGCGAGGCGGCGTTGCAAGTCATGCAGGATGGCGGCGGTGGCGCCCCAGATGCGTCGGCCGTTGCAGTCGATGATCCAGTATGCACGTGCCTGGCCGCGCCATTGCACGCATTCGCGGCGGTAATTGGCCGGGTGGAGGAAATGCGCCAACGGCGCGGTGAACACCTCCGCCACCTCACGCGGGCAAGGGTGGATGCGCGCTCCTTGCGCCACCATGCCGAGCAGTGGGGCGATGACGTGACCGCTACCGGTGCGGCGCGGGGCGCAGAAGCCAATGGGCGTGACGTGCGCGGGGTCAATGCCGGTTTCCTCGTGGGTCTCGCGCAAGGCGGCTGCGAGCGGCATTTCGCCGGGCTTGAGGCGGCCGCCGGGGAAACAGATCTCGCCGGCGTGGGTGGGCATGTCGGCCGGGCGCACGGTGAACAGCAGGTGCCACGCCCCCTCCACGCGCAACAGGGGCATGAGCACCGCCGCCGGGCGCGCTCCTTCGGCGAGGCGCGCGAAGTCGGGCGCGTGGGGCGAGAGCACCGCGCGGGCGCGGGCGGGGAAGTCTTTCTCGAGAATCTCGTCTGGCGCATGGTCGCTCATGGCTCATGCTATAACATGTCTGAGGCGCTTGCGGGAAAGTTGGACGGAAGGGAATGAGGCGCGGGGTGCGGCAGGCCATGTTGCAAGGCATCGGCGCGGTGGCGCGGGCGGCGCTGGACGTGCTGGCACCGCCACGGTGCGTGTTGTGTCGCGCGCCGCTGGCGGGCGAAGGAGGGGTGTGCGGCGCCTGCTGGCCACGTCTGTCGCTGATCGACGATCCCAGCTGTCCCGTCAGCGGCTTGCCGCTGGTGGGCAAGGGGGCGGAGACGCTGGCCAGCCTGCCCGCCGGCGTGCGCCGGGAGCCGTGGGAGGGGCTGTATGCGGCCATGTTCTACGACCGGGTGGGGCGGCGGTTGGTGCACCGGCTGAAATATCATGACGACGCCACCCATGCCGCCTTCATGGCGCGGCTGATGGCGCGGCGGGTGGCGCGTTTCGTGACGCCGCGGACGCGCATCGTGCCGGTGCCGTTGCACTGGCGGCGCCTGTGGTGGCGGCGCTTCAACCAGTCGGCGCTGCTGGCGCGGGAGCTGGCGCGCATCACGGGCGGGAAATACGTGCCGCTGGCGTTGGAACGCGTCCGCCCGACGCGGCCGCAAACGCGCCTGTCCGCCAGGGCGCGGCGGGAAAACCTGAAGGGCGCGTTCGCGGTGGCGGCGGCGGCGCGGGCGGAGGTGGATGGCCGGGAGATCCTGCTGGTGGACGACGTGTTCACCACCGGCAGCACGGCGCGGGCCTGTGCACGGGCGCTGAAGGCGGCGGGGTGCGGGCCGCTGCGGGTGGCGGTTTTCGCCCTTGCGAGCGGACAGCGGGCGCTTCATATTTGAGGGCTGGGCGGCCGAGGGCCGAAAGAAGATGGCGTGACGGGAGGAAACGGACGGACCCATGGCGGAGGTGATCATCTATTCGACGAAATTCTGCCCCTATTGCATCTCGGCGAAGAAGTTGCTGAAGCGCAAGGGGGTGCGATACAGGGAGATCGACGTGACCTTCGACCCCGACCGGCGTCGCGAAATGACGCGCAAGGCCGGGGGGCGACACACGGTGCCGCAGATCTTCATCAATGGCCGGCACGTGGGTGGTTGCGACGATCTCTACGCGCTGGAAGAGGCCGGCGCGCTGGACCCGTTGCTGAGGGAAAGGGGATGACATCGGCCGGCAAGTGGACAGGAACAGGAATGTGAAGGCAGACGCGGAAACGGAGCACGTCATGCAAGTGACGACATTGCCCGTCGCCTGTGTGCAGTTGCGTTCCGGCACCGACGTGGCGGCCAACCTGCGCCTGGCCACCGAATTCATTCGCGAGGCGCGGGCGGAGGGCGCGCGTTACGTGCTGACGCCGGAGAACACCGCCATCATGGAAGAGGACAAGGAACGCCTGCGCAACGTGGTGGGCACCATGAAGGAAGACCGGGCGGTGCGGCATTTTTCCGAGGTGGCGAAGAAATACGAGCTGTTCGTGCACGTCGGCTCGCTGGCGCTGCGCTCGGACGTGCCGGGCGAGACGCGGCTGGTGAACCGTTCCATCCTGTTCGACCCCTCGGGCAAGGCCGTGGCCTGGTATGACAAGATCCACCTGTTCGACGTGGACCTGGGCGAGGCGGAGCATTACCGTGAATCCGACTACATCCGCCCCGGTGATCAGGCGGTGGTGTCGAACGTGGCCGGATTGCGGCTGGGCTTCTCCATCTGTTACGACGTGCGCTTTCCGGCCCTGTATCGGGCGCTGGCGCACGCCGGAGCGCAGATGTTCTCCATTCCGGCGGCCTTCACCGTGTCGACGGGGCGGGCGCACTGGCACGTGCTGACCTGCGCGCGGGCCATCGAGAACGGCGCCTATGTGCTGGCGGCGGCGCAGGGCGGGCTGCACGAGAGCGGTCGCATGACCCATGGTCACAGCCTCATCGTCTCGCCGTGGGGCGAGGTGCTGGCGGAGGCCGACGAGGAGCCGGGGGTGATCCACGCCGTGGTGGACGCGGCGCGGGTGGCCTCGGCGCGAAGGCGGATTCCGGTGTTGCGGCACGAGCGGCCCTTCCGCAAGCCGCGGGCGCTACACGTGGTGCGCGGGACCTGAAAGTGGCCGGACGTGCGTTGCGTCGGTCTGAAAAACGCTTCCATTTCGTTCGCCGTGCCCCTCGACAGGACGGTCGTTTTCTGCTATCTCCCGCCCAGCCCTGCGGGGAGGCTTTCCCC
>JALVRJ010000123.1 GCA_027031305.1 Hyphomicrobiales bacterium
CGGACATGAGAAGGCGCGCCGCTACCGCATGGAGCTGGCCGAGGAGCTGACGCCGGAAGAATTGCACGACGCCCTGGCCCGCGCGCGCAAGTGGTTGCAGAAATGACTTTCCGGCCCGGCGGAGAGAAGGGTGCCCTCTCCGGCGCGCGGCGGGAGATGGCGGCCTGTTGCCCAGGCGCCGGCAAATGGTGAGCGCCAGGATGGGCGGTGCTGGCCCGCCGGCCCGCAGCCACGCCGGCATTCTCCTGTTCCTGTTCAGCATTTCCTCGCGGAGGTCATGGCTGCCGCGTGGCCATGCGGCAAGTTGGCCCACGCAAGGCCATTCTCCGGCCCCTTGAGCTCTTTCATGCCATCCATGAAGCTTCCTTTCCTGCCAGCCAACCGGCAGGCGAGTCGCCTTGCCGGATTTTTTCATGAAGGGCATATATTCATTGTGGTGGGAGATGGCGGAAACTTGATGGAGATGTGCATGGGGCAGGTATTTTCATTTCGCGCAAGGAAGCTCATTGTCGTGGGCGTGGCGGCCCTCGGTGCCTTCATGTGGGCCGACGCCACGCAGGCAGCGGGGCAGCATGTATCCGGGGCCGAGCTGAAGCGGCTCAGCGGTGTTTTTCGTGCCGAGTGGAAGGGTCGCAAGGCGCGGGTACAACTGAACCGCGACGGCACGCTGGTGGCACGCGCGGGCACAAAGGTGGACAAGGGGCGCTGGCAAGTGAAAGGCAACCAGCTGTGCATCGCCTTTCGGGTCTGGACGCGGGGCAAATACAAGTGTGGAACCGTGCGGCGGCAAGGTAAGTGGTATGTGGGCCTGCACAGGGATAATGGCGAGCCACGGCTGAGGTTTCGTCGCTGACGACGTGACAATCAACTGGGAGATAGTCTCATGGGCGTGCAATGGAACGACTTGAGCCGGCGTGGATTCCTGCGCGCGGCGGGTGCGCTGGGAGCCATGGGCGCGCTCGCCGGCGCCTCGGGCGTGATGGGCGCGCGGGTCATCGCGGCGGAAGGGCGGGCCGCGCCACCGCTGGTGGACGACGCCTGGCTGAAAGAACGGCTGGGGCGCAAGGGACTGCTCATCGTCAACGCCACCACGCCGCAGCTCTATGCACAGGCGCACATTCCCGGCGCTGTATTCGCCGACTTCGGCAAGTGGCGAGTGAACAAGGGAGAAATCGTCGGTCTTCTGCCCGATGTCCCATACATGGAAAAGGTCATTGGTGGTCTCGGCATCACGCCGCAAACCCACGTGGTGTTGGTGCCGGCGGGGTTTTCAGCCGGCGACGTGGGGGTGGCCACGCGCATGTTCTGGACGCTGAAGACGCTGGGGCATGACAGGGTTTCCATTCTCGATGGCGGCATCCGCAACTGGGCACGGCGGAAAAACCCGCTGGAAAACACGCCCAACACGCCCAGGCCCGCCAGCTACAAGGCGCGCAAGGTGGATACCTGGCTGGCCATGGCGGATGACGTGAAGAAGGCGCTGGCGGAAAAAAGGCCAAGGCTCATCGACAGCCGGACATACGCCGAGTTCATGGGGGTCTACGGCTCCGGCTCGGTGGCGCGGCCCGGCACCCTGCCGGGCGCCATCAACATTCCGCAGGATTGGCTGGTGGATCCGCAAACGGCACGTTTCCTGCCGCCGGAGAAGATAGCGCGCATTCATGACGCGCTGGGGGACAAGGACGGCGAGGCAATCACCTTCTGCAACACGGGGCACCGCGCCAGCCTGGGCTGGTTCGCGCGAGAGGTGCTGCTGGGCCGGCGCACGCGCATGTATGACGGGTCGATGAGCGAATGGACCCACCTGAAGCCGGTGTCGGAATATCCGGTGGTGGCGCGCATCGACCCGTCATAC
>JALVRJ010000124.1 GCA_027031305.1 Hyphomicrobiales bacterium
CCGCCGGCACGGCCTGGTTGATGATCTTGAAGTAGCCGCCGCCGGCCAGCTTCTTGAACTTCACCAGCGCGTAGTCCGGCTCGATACCCGTGGTGTCGCAGTCCATGACCAGGCCGATGGTGCCGGTGGGGGCCAACACGGTTACCTGGGCGTTGCGATAGCCGCGCTTCTCGCCCAGCGCCAGCGCCTCGTCCCAGCAGATTCTGGCGCGTTCGGAGAGCGCCGCATCCGGGCAGTTGGCATGATCCAGCGGCACCGGGCTGACCGAGAGATTCTCGTAGCCCTCGCGCTCGCCATGGGCGGCGCGGCGATGGTTGCGAATGACGCGGAGCATGTGCTCGCGGTTCTTCGCGAAGCCGGCGAAAGGCCCAAGTTCCTTCGCCATTTCGGCCGAGGTGGCATAGGCGCGGCCGGTCATGACGGCGGCGATGGCGCCGCACATGGCGCGCCCTTCGTCGGAATCATAGGGCAGGCCCATGGTCATGAGCAGGCCGCCGATGTTGGCGAAGCCCAGGCCCAGGGTGCGGAACTCGTAGGAGAGCTTCGCGATCTCCTTCGACGGGAACTGGGCCATGAGCACGGAGATTTCGAGCACGATGGTCCACAGGCGCACGGCGTGCTCGAACTCGTCGGTGCGGAAGGCGCGCGTTACGCGATCATAAAAGCGCAGCAGGTTGAGCGAGGCGAGATTGCACGCGGTGTTGTCCAGGAACATGTATTCCGAGCACGGGTTGGAGGCGCGGATCTCGCCCGAGGCCGGGCAGGTGTGCCAGTCGTTGATGGTGGTGTGGAACTGGATGCCGGGGTCGGCCGACTGCCAGGCGGCCATGCCGATTTTTTCCCACAAGTCGCGGGCGGAGACGGTTTTCGCCACCTCGCCATCGGTGCGGCGGACGAGGTGCCATTCGGCATCCGCTTCCACCGCGCGCAGGAAGTCTTCCGTCACGCGCACGGAGTTGTTGGAGTTCTGCCCGGCCACGGTGCGGTAGGCCTCGCCGTCCCAGTCGGTATCGTAGGTTTCGAACTCGATCTTCTCGAAGCCCTGCCTGGCCAGCTGGATGACCTGGCGCATGGCGCCCAGCGGCACCTCGTCGCGCTTCGCCGCGCGCATGGCGCGCTTCAATGCCGGATTGCGCTTCGGGTCGAAGCAGTCCTCGCCCTCGGCCTCGCAGTTCACGCAGGCGCGGAAAATCGCCTCCAGGTGGCGCTTGACCAGCCGCGAGCCGGCCACGAGCGCGGCGACTTTCCGCTCTTCCTTCACCTTCCAGTCGATAAAGGCCTCGATGTCGGGGTGGTCGATGTCCACGATGACCATCTTCGCCGCGCGCGGCGCGGTCGCCGACCTTGAGGAAGGACAGCAGGCCGGAGGAGCGCCCGCCGCCGGACAGCGGCTCGTTCTCGCCGCGCAGGTTGGAGAAGTTGGTGCCAGTGCCGGAGCCATACTTGAACAGGCGCGCCTCGCGCACCCACAGGTCCATGATGCCGCCCTCGTTCACCAGGTCGTCCTCGATGGACTGGATGAAGCAGGCGTGCGGCTGCGGACGCTCGTAGGCGGAAGTGGACTTGCGCGCGCGGCCGGTTTCATGGTCGACGAAATAATGCCCCTGCCCCGGCCCGTCGATGCCGTAGGCCCAATGCAGGCCGGTGTTGAACCACTGCGGCGAGTTGGGCGCGGCCATCTGCATGACCAGCATGTGGCGGATCTCGTCGTAGAAGGCGCGCGCGTCTTCCTCCGTATCGAAATAGCCCGCCTTGAAGCCCCAGTAGGTCCAGGTGCCGGCCATGCGGTCATAGACCTGGCGGGCGGAGATCTCGTGCGTGGTGCGCTCGTCCTCGGGCAGCTTTTCCAGCGTCTCCATGTCCGGCTCGGAGCGCCACAGCCACTCCGGCACGCCCTCCTCCGGCACCTTCCTCAGGGCCACCGGCACGCCGGCCTTGCGGAAATACTTCTGGGCCAGGATGTCGGAGGCGACCTGCGAGAAGTGGGCGGGCACCTCGACATCCTCCATGCGGAAGACGAGCGAGCCGTCCGGGTTGCGGATCTCGCTGGTGATGCGGGTGAACGCCACGTTCTCGTAGACATCCCTGCCCGGCTCGGTGAACAGACGCTGGATCTTCATCTCGCCCCCTCGATTTTCCAAGTCCCCAAGGTTCCATGGCGTGTCGCGACGCCCGGAAGCGCGGCGGTTCGAGCGGGTCGGCGAGGCATTCGCCGGCGGACACGCCCGCACCGCCCGCCGGAAGACAGAATCCCCCGGCACGATCTTTTCCAGAGCTGCTAAATGGAACCTATGATGAACAAAAGCGTTACATGATAGAAACCTGCTGTCAACCGCCAATTCGCCATGGGCGGCCCTTGGCTGTCCCGAGCGAATCCCGATCGACGTGGGTGATTGTGCGTTATTCGGGATGGGAGGTCAAGGTCTGGTATAATCCCAAAACGAGACACACCATATCATGTGGAAAACTTGTGCGGGCTGGTTGTCAAGGATTTGCCGCGCCCATGCACAACGGGTGGGAAGAAAGGCCCGGGCCCGCCAAAGTGGCTGATTCCCCGCCCCTTATCAAGGCGCCGGCGGCCCGGGGAGTGGTGCATGGGCTGTGGACAGCCTGTGGGCGGCGCGAAGTGTCCGGCGTCTCCCGCTTCGAGGCCAGCGCCAAGCGGCATCCTGCCATGCATCCGTTGCATGAATGCGTGGCGGGAATCGCAAGCGCAAGAAATGCCCCATGCCCGCACGGACGCTTGCATGAGTGATGGAATCGACTATCCTTGGCCACCGACGCCATCCAACGGCAACGGAACGACGGGAACGGCCATGGGCTTGCAGACGATCATCCGGCGCGTCTTCACCTGGTGGAACGACGCCACGCTCTCCACCCTGCTCTACACGCGCCGCAAGGGTGTGCTGGTGGGCAAGGACGAGCAGGGCAACGCCTATTACCGCACGCGCGACGACGCGCACCGCTGGGTCATCTACAACGGCCTGGTGGAGGCCTCGCGCATTCCGCCGGGGTGGCATGGCTGGATTCACCGGCGCGTGGACACACCGCCGACGCATGACGACTATGTGCCGAAGGCGTGGGAAAAGCCGTGGCGCCCCAATCCCACCGGCACGCCACAGGCCGAGTTTCCGCCTGGCTCGCTGTATCTGCAAACGCCCGCCCGCATGGGCAGGAAGCCCTACGCGGCTTGGTCGCCTGAAAGGATGGAAGGCGAGTCTTCCTGAATTCCCGTCGAGGAAGGTGGGAATACGCCGTATTCGACGCCCGCTTGAGCTGGCGACACGAAAGAGCGGATGAACGATGAACAACCTGGTCGAAACCCTCATCGGAACGCTCGTCCTGGTCATCGCGGCCGCATTTTCATGGTATGTCTACACTACTACAGACATCAGCCGTGGGCATGGTGGCTATGTCATCAAGGCCATCTTCGACGATGCCTCGGGAGTGAACATTGGCACGGACGTGCGGCTGGCAGGCGTGAAGGTGGGCAGCGTCATCGGCCAGCGGCTGGACCAGGAAACCTACCAGGCCGTCATCGACATGAACATCGACAGCTCGCTGAAGCTGCCGCAGGACACCTCGGCCAAGATCACCACCGACGGCCTGCTGGGCGACAAGTATATCGCACTGGAGCCTGGCGGCGCGGAAGAGATGCTGAAGGATGGCGACGCGCTGGAGAATACGCAAAGCTCCATCGACCTTTGGGCGCTGGTGAACGAATACATCTTCAAGGACGAAAAGAAGAGCAAGTGAGCCGTCCCACCACCGGCAACTCGGTCACGGAAGAAGCGCGTGGCGCGTGAACGCGAACGGACATGCGCAAGGGGCCGTGGGGCGACGTCCCGCTCGCCCCGTCCTGGGGTGGAGGCCAACGGCATCATGCCGGCCTCCCGCGCCGTTCTCGTCAAGGGTGGGGCGCCCCCTGTTCAAGCCACGGTCGGCGACATATCTTGTTCACAATTGCGGGGGATATCTCGTTCGTCGTGGATGAGTCCACGGCGGGCGCAAGTCGCGAACAGGGAGGTCGAGCCATGCAGGTGATGCACAGCTGGCGGGCGGATGAATACGACGAAAAGGCACGCTTCGTTTCCGAGGAAGCCGGAGAGATCCTGCGCTGGCTGGATGCGCGGCCGGGCGAGCGCATTCTCGACCTCGGTTGTGGCAGCGGCGTCATCGCCCGGGACCTGATGCGGCGGGGATGCAGCGTGCTGGGGCTGGACATCGACCCGGACATGTTGCGCGCGGCGCGGGCGCGTGGCGTCTCCGTCGTGCAGGGATCGGGCGAGCAACTGCCCTTCGAGCAGGAATTCGACGCGGTGTTTTCCAACGCCGCCCTGCACTGGATGAGCGCCAATCCGGCGGCGGTGGCCGAGGGCGTGGCGCGGGCGTTGAAGCCCGGTGGACGCTTCGTCGCCGAGTTCGGCGGACATGGCAACATGGCGGCGGTGATCACCGCTTTGAGGGCGGTGGCGCGGCGGCGTGGCAGCCACGAGGCGGAGGAGGTGCTGGCGTCGTCGTGGTATTTTCCCTCGCCGGAAGACTACCGGACGCTGCTGGAGCGCAACGGGCTGGTGGTGGAACGCATCGAGCTGGCGCCGCGGCCGACCGTTCTGCCCGGTTCGTTGGGGGATTGGCTGAACATGTTCTGTTCGTCCTTCCTGGCGCAGTTCGGGGAGGACGCGGGCGTCGTGGTGGCGGAGGTGGAAGACCTGCTGCGGCCGGTGTTGTGCGATTCCTCCGGGCGCTGGACGGCGGATTACGTGCGCCTGCGGGTGCTGGCGCGCAAACCGCGCTGAATGCCGCGACGCGGGAAGATGACGGAAAGAACCGGGAGGCGAAGGGTGATACCATGGGACGCGTGGCGGGACATGGCCAAAGGACCTGGCCGGGGCTGGCCCTTGCCAGCGCGCTGGCCATTTGCGCGGGGCCGGCGCTGGCCGGGCCCATCAAGAACCGCGTGGCAGTGTTCGCGGCGCTGGACAAGATCACCGGCGACATCACCACGCTGAAGGTGCCCATGGACGAGGTGGCCAGGTTCGGCACGTTCCGCATCCGCCCGCGCACCTGTCACACGCGGCCACCGACGGAAACGCCGAAAACCATGGCCTTCGTCGAGATCGAAGAGTTCACCTACGACAAGAAGCGGCGACGGGTCTTCAGCGGCTGGATGAACGCGGAAAGCCCGGGCCTGCACGCGGTGGAACACCCACTGTTCGACGTCTGGCTTACTGGCTGCCGCGAGCCGCTGGGAGAGGCGGCACGGGCCGCCACCCCGGCCACGCCCGCCACGCCAACCTCCCTCGGCGCGCCGGCCGCCACCGATAGCGCCGATGCCGGAAATGCCGGCGAGGCGGCCGGCCCCAGTGCCGAAGCCATGGCGGACGACGGAAAGAAGTCGGCGAGGCGGGGCTTCGTGGCAGAGGAGGGACTGGCCACCGGCAAGATGGGCGGCACCCGGACTGATGTGTCGGCGCAAGGCGCGGCCGAGAGCGGGATTGACGCCAAGAAGGAATTCCCCCGGAATGGCGCGGAGGGCGCCTCCCATCCCGTCGAGACCGCCACCGGAGAGCAAGGTGCGGAAGCCATCGACGCGGCGCGGCGGCGCGCGCTTTACGATCTCGACCTCAGCCAGCCGCGCCCCGGTGCGGAGGTGGTCGCCTCTCCCAAGACGCGCACCGCGCCCTCGCGGCCCGGCATCGCGCGAGGCACCGCCACACCGGAGCCTGCCCCACCAGCCGTTTCCACGCCCGGCGTCACCGGCCCAACCGACCCGTCGGAAGAGATCGGCCCGCTTTATTGAAGATCAGTGATACCAAATTGCATAATGTCTGACCGGTGAAACCGTCCCGCGCCCCACTCAAGCCCTTGCTT
>JALVRJ010000125.1 GCA_027031305.1 Hyphomicrobiales bacterium
CGCCAGCCTGCCGGGCAGATCGGTCTTCACCAGGTAGAACACGGCGGCGATGACAAAACCGATCACCATCATGACGAACGGCGAGAACTTCACCCACGCCGGCACCGCGTGCATGTGGTGGATGATCTCGTTGTGCGCCGCGCGATAGATGGACGCGCCCCAGAACTCGGCCTCCGCCTCGCCGATGAACCAGTCCTTGAACACCCAGCCCGCGAACAGCGCGCCGGCGGCCAGCACATACAGCGGCACCATCATCACCGGCGGGCTTTCGTGTACCCGCGCCAGCACCTCGCGCGAGGCGCGGGGCTGGCCGTGGAACACCACGAACATCAGCCGCCACGAGTAGAACGAGGTGAACAGCGCCGCCACAACCAGCAGCCAAAAGGCCATCATGGCCACCGGCTCGTGCGCCGCGTAGGCGCTCTCGATGATGGCGTCCTTTGAGAAATAGCCCGATGTATAGGGAAAGCCCGTCAGCGCCAGCGTGCCGATGAGCATCATCGCCCAGGTGCGCGGGATGTATCGCTTCAGCCCGCCCATGCGCCAGATGTTCTGCTCGTCGCTCATGGCGTGAATCACCGAGCCCGCGCCAAGGAACAACAGCGCCTTGAAGAAGGCGTGCGTGAACAGGTGGAACATGCCCACGCCATAGGCCCCCACCCCCATGGCCACGAACATGTAGCCCAGCTGCGAACAGGTGGAATAGGCGATGATGCGCTTGATGTCGTTCTGCACCAAGCCCACCGTCGCGGCGAAGAAGGCGGTGATTGCCCCGATGGTCACCACCACGTCCTGCGCGAACGGCGCCAGTTCATAGATGGGACTCATGCGCGCCACCAGAAACACGCCCGCCGTGACCATGGTGGCGGCATGGATGAGCGCCGACACCGGCGTCGGACCTTCCATGGCGTCCGGCAACCAGGTGTGCAGCAGGAACTGCGCCGACTTGCCCATGGCGCCCATGAACAGCAACAGCGCGATCAGCTCCAGCGCCGGCACATTCCAGTCGAGGAAATGCATGGTCTTGCCCTGCATCTCGCCAGCGGCGGCGAAGATGGGGTCGAAGCCGATCGCGCCGAACAGCACGAAAGTGGCGAAGATACCCAGCGCGAAGCCGAAATCGCCCACGCGGTTGACCACGAAGGCCTTGATCGCCGCCGCGTTGGCCGACTCGCGGTCATACCAGAAGCCGATGAGCAGGTAGGAGGCCAGGCCCACGCCTTCCCAGCCGAAGAACATCTGCAACAGGTTGTCGCTGGTCACCAGCATCAGCATGGCGAAGGTGAACAGCGACAGGTAGGCGAAGAAGCGCGGCTGGTGCGGATCGTGGCTCATGTAGCCCAGCGAATAGACGTGCACCAGCGAGGACACGGTGGTCACCACCACCAGCATCACCGCCGTCAACGTGTCCACGCGCAGCGCCCAGGTGGCCGTCAACCCGCCGGAGCGCACCCATTCCGCCACCACCACCTTGTAGGTATGCCCACCCGTCACGTCGAAGAAGGCGATCCACGAGAGCACCGCCACGACGATGAGCAGCCCGGTGGTCAGCATCATCGGCCAGCGCGGCCCATCGTAATGATGATGGTGACCGTCCTCCTCGTCGTGCGCGTCCGCCGCCGGCAGTGGTGGCGCACTGCCGATATACTTGAACACGGCCGTGCCCCCCAGTCCGGCGGCAAGCGCCCCGAACAGCGGCAGAAAGACGATGGCCTGCAACAGGGTTTCCACGTTGTTCCTCCCGGCCTTATCCCTTCAGCCTGTTGGCGTCATCCACGGCGATGTCTCCGCGGTTGCGGAAGTAGACCACCAGGATAGCCAGCCCAATGGCCGC
>JALVRJ010000126.1 GCA_027031305.1 Hyphomicrobiales bacterium
GGCCCAGCTGGATGAGCATGGCGTTGACCATCACGAAATCGCCCACCGTCAGCCTGCCCGCCTGCACGTCCAGCGCCGCCATGATCATCACGATGGTCAGCCCGGCGGTGAAGATGGCCGCCTGCCCGGCATTCAGAAAGGCCAGGGACTTGGAGGTCTTGATGGCCATTTCCTCGTATTTCGCCATGGCCGCGTCATGGCGGCGCGCCTCGTGCTCCTCGTTGGTGAAATATTTCACCGTTTCGTAATTCAGCAGGCTGTCGATGGCATGGCCCGAAGCCTCGTTGTCCGCAGCGTTCATCTGCCGGCGCACCTGCGTGCGCCACTCCGTCACCGTCCAGGTGAAGGCGACATAGGCGACGATGGTCAGCGCCACCACCAGCGAGTAAAGCCAGCCAAAACGCGTGAAGATGATGGCCAGCACCAGCAGCATCTCTATGGCGGTGGGGATGGAGTTGAACAGCGAGAATCGCAGGATCACCTCGATGCCCTTGGTGCCGCGCTCGACGATGCGCGCCAGCGCCCCGGTGCGCCGTTGCAGGTGATAGCGCAACGACAGCGCGTGCAGGTGGCGGAAGGCCGTATCGGCCAGCGAGCGCACCGCCGCCTGCCCCACCTCGGCGAAGAACCAGTCGCGCAATTGCGCGAAGGCAACCATCAGCACCCGGCCCACACCATAGGCCACGACCAGGAACACCGGCACTGCGGCGAATTGCAGGGCCGGCGCGTTGGGCAGGCCGGAGAGGGCGTCCACCGCATACTTGTAGGCGAAGGGCACCAGCACGGTGACGATCTTGGCCATGATCAACGAGGCCATGGCCAGCACCACGCGTACCCGCTGCTCGGGACGATCCTTCGGCCATAGATAGCGGAACAGGCGGCGCAAGGTGGCCCATGCACCCAGTGGCCTCGCCTCCTCGCCCAGGGCGTTCAGGTCTTCCGGCAAGGCGGTGGATGACAATCGTCCCGGCATGATGCTCCATGATCGCGGCCGCGCCCACGCTCACCGGCAACCGTGGCCGATGGCATCGCGCGGCATTGCCCGCCCCGGCTATAGGACATTGCCGCGCGGCTTTCCACCGCGCCAGCCGGCATGTGCATCCGCACGGCGGGAATAAAGCCCGCCCCGGCCCATGCTCGGCCAATGGCTCATTGCTCCGCTTCCGGCGCCTTTTCCAGCTCTTCGGGCGACAGTGGCGCGCGCCGGCGCGGATTGATGACGAGCTTCTTCGGCGGCAGGCCCGGCGCCTTGAACACCTGCCCCGGATAGATCAGGTCCGGGTCGCGGATCTGTTCGCGGTTGGCCTCGTAGATGGTGGTATAGCGCACGCCCCTGCCGTAAAGCACCCGCGCTATGTTCCACAGGTTGTTGCCCGGCTGCACCACCACCAGGCCAGCGCCCGCTTGCTTGCCGGCCTCCCCGGCCGTCCGAGCCGCAGCGGCTGGCTCGGCGGCACTTTCCTTCTTCCCGAAAGGTTCTTCGGCCGCCGCCCCGGTGCCGCCCCGCTCCTCCGCCTTCCCAGGTGCCGCGCCAGCCGCCACCCGAGCTTCCATCGCCGCCGTTCTCTCCTCTTCCGGTCGCGTTTCCGGCTCCTTGGCCGCGGCCTCGCTCTCCAGCTTGTCAAGCAATTCCCTGTCGCCGGCCGAGGCGCGGGCCTCGGCCACCTCGCGCACGCTGGCGCGCACGAACGGCAGCTCGATGCGCTCCACCACGCCACCGTTCTCCGTCAGCCGGTCGATGCGCAGGCTGTGCTTGCCCGGCGGAATTTCCGCCTCGCCCTTCCATGTCCAGGAACCATCCTCTCCCACCCGCACATCGGCCAGGCGCCGGTTGTTCACGTAGATGCGCAACACCGCGCCGGGCGCGCCACGACCGGAGAAGAAAATCCGCCCTTCCTCGTCATAGTCCACCTGCTTGAGCGCCAGTGCCACCTTCGGCGCGGCGGGCTCGTTCGCCTCCGCGTCAGCGGGCCGCGCCCCCGCGGGGCTGACTTCGGCTCCCGCCGCCGCCTTTCCCTCTTCTGGCGTCGCCTCATCTCCACGCTTCGCCTTGGCGACACTTTTCTTTGTCCCGGCCTCGCCCGCCCTGGCCGCCTCAGCGGTTTTGGCGGCGGCTTCCACGGCGGCCTTCGCGCCTTCGGATTCCGGCTTCGACGCGGTGTTCCGCCGCTCATCCGGCGCCGCCCGCTGCGGCGTCTCCATCCGCGCCAGCCTCGGCGCCTCGGGCTTCTGCAACACCCTCGTCGGCTCCTCGGGGCTGGCCAGCAGCACCAGCGGCGAGCCGCCCTTGCGCGCCGGGTCCATACTGACGGTCAGGGTCTGCGGCGAGGTGATGACCGCCCCCGCGCTTCCGCGCGTCCGCAGGGTCAGCTGGTGCGAACCGGTGAATACCGACCGCGACGGCGAAAAGGCCCATTCGCCCCGATCGTCCGCGTCCACCGTGGCCAGCACGCGGTCATCCAGCACGATCTCCACCTTCGCTCCCGGCGCCGCCCGCCCGGCCATCACCATCATGCCATCCGGCTCCACCCGCACCACGTCGAACGTGGGCGGCACCGGGGCTTGCGCTCCTGCCTTGGCATCCCCGGGCTGGCCGTTGATCTTGCCCGCCTGCCCTCCTTCGGCCTTCGCGGAACTCCCCGCCCTGGCGCGCGTCGTGGCTGAAGGCTCTTTTTTCTCGCCGAGGTTCGTCGCCTCGGTGGCCCGTTCAGCATCCCGCCCGTCCGTGCTCTCCGCTGGCCCTTCAGCGGTTTTCACTTTCGGCGGCTTCGCCTCTTCGTCTCTCGCCGCCGGCGTCGAAGCCGCCGGAGCTTTTTTCTCCTCGCCCGCTTCCTTCGTGGCGGCCGCTCGTTGTTGCGGCGGCTCCTTCTCGCGCGCCTCCCCGGACCGCGCCATGTCCGCCACCAGCTTCGCCGGTGGCGGCTCGGTGGTCAGCTTTTCCCGGCCGAAGTAGAACGCCAGCGCCAGTGCGGCAAACAGTGAAGCTCCGATTGTCAGGGCCAGGCGGTTCATCAGGTTCTCCCTCCCAAACATCTCGCACGCGGACACCGGTCCGCCCGCACCCCCGGTCTTCTCTCTGTCTTTTTGCCCCGTTCGCACCAGCGGCGCAAGCCACATGATGCCCCCTCCGAGCTCACGCGCTCCATGCGCGCTCTTGCCGAATCGACGGCTTTTGTGCTCATTGGTGCCACCATGAACGAACCAAAGAGAAAACTCTGCGTCTATTGCGGCTCCAGCAGTGGCGAAAACCCCGCCTATGCCGAGGCCGCGCGCACGCTTGGCCGCCTGCTGGCCGAGAACGACATCGGCCTGGTCTATGGCGGCGGTTCGCTGGGGCTGATGGGCGAGGTGGCCCGCGCCTGCCTTTCCGCCGGTGGATACGTCATCGGCGTCATCCCCGAATTCCTCATGCGCAAGGAAATCCTGCTGGAAAACACCCACGAGCTGGTGGTGACGGCCAACATGCACCAGCGCAAGCAGACCATGTTCGAGAAATCGGACGGCTTCTGCGCCCTGCCCGGTGGCATCGGCACGCTGGAGGAACTGGTGGAAATGGCCACCTGGCTGCAACTGGGCCAGCACGTGAAGCCCATCATCCTCGCCAACATCGAGGGTTACTGGAACCCCCTGCTGGAACTCTTCGAACACATGAAGCAAGAAGGCTTCTTCCGCTCCAGCACGGAGGTGAAGCTGGACCACGTGGAAAACATCGAGCAGGTCGTCCCCCTGTTCGAAAAGCGCCTGAAGATAAAGCGTTCCCCGCTGTGGACGCCCGATGAGCTGGAACGGCGCATGTAACCCTCGCGCCTGGCCCTCGACAACGGAAAGCGATCATGGACGACCTCTTGGATACCATCGGGAAGACACTCGTGCCGGTGCACCGCGAGGGCTGGCGCTTCATCGCCATGGCCCTTGGCGCGGCGCTTGTCTCCTTCTGGCTGCTGCCGGATTTCATCGGCTGGCTGTTCGTCGTGCTGGCCGCCTGGGTCGCCTACTTCTTCCGCGACCCGAAGCGCACCACGCCGCTGCGCGAAGGCCTGGTCATCGCGCCGGCCGACGGCGTGGTGTCGTCGGTGCGCATCGCGCCGCCGCCGCGCGAACTGGCGCTGGGCTCGGAGGAGGAGCGCGTGTGCGTGTCCATTTTCATGAATGTCTTCGACGTCCACGTGAACCGCGCGCCGGTGGACGGACGCATCACCACCATCGCCTACATTCCCGGCAAGTTCATCAACGCCGAACTCGACAAGGCCAGCGAGCACAACGAGCGCCAGGCCTTTTCCATCGAGATGAATGATAAGCGCATGATCGGCGTCGTGCAGATCGCCGGCCTCGTGGCCCGCCGCATTGTTCGCTTCGTACAGGAAGGCGACGAGGTGAAGGCAGGCCAGCGCATCGGGCTCATCCGCTTCGGCTCACGCGTGGATGTCTGGCTGCCACCCGGCGTTCAGGCCACCGCGCTGGTGGGCCAGCGAGCGGTGGCCGGCGAAACGATCATCGCCGACATGAAATGTGAATTACCTCCGCCGAAGGCGCGCCGAGACTGACCCCCCTTCGGCACGTTCCCGGCACACCGCAAAAAAGCGCTGTCCCATTCTTTTTTCGCCGCCTTCCGCTTCGGGCATTGGCGAGAACGCCCCTGACTGGTAGGCTGCAAGCACCGCTTCAGGCCTTGGCCAGCGGGCAGGTCCAGGGATTCCAGCGATGATGAAACACGCTCCGGAAGACGATTTCGGCCATCACCGCACCGTTGCACGTGGAAACGGGTATTCCCGCCGCCGCCGGCGGCTGCGCATGATTCCCTTGCGCTTCCTGCTGCCGAACCTCGTCACTCTGCTGGCCGTGTGTGCGGGCGTTACCGCCATTCGGCTGGGCATCGACGGCCGTTACCAGCTTGCCGTCGGCGCCGTCATCCTCGCCGCCTTGCTCGACGGCATCGACGGCCGCCTGGCGCGGCTGCTGAAGGGCACATCGCGCTTCGGCGCGGAGCTGGACTCGCTGGCCGATTTCGTCAATTTCGGCGTCGTGCCGGCCATGCTCGTCTACCTGTGGTCGCTGCACGCCCTGGGCAACCTCGGCTGGGTGGTCGCGCTGGCGCTGGTCATCGCCTGCGCGCTCAGGCTCGCGCGCTTCAACGTGATGCTGGACGACGAGGACAAGCCGGACTGGCACAAGGCCTTCTTCGTCGGCATCCCGGCGCCCGCCGGCGCATTGCTGGCCATTTCACCCATGTTCCTGTCGTTTCTCGGCGTGGTCGAAAGCGGCGCCTACATCGCGCCCGGAGTTCTGGTGTGGGTGGCGCTGGTGGCCGTGGGCATGATCTCGCGCCTGCCCACCTTCTCCGGCAAGGATATCGCCGGGCGCATCCCGCGTGAATGGGTGTTGCCCTTGCTGGCCGGGCTGGTGCTGTCCTTCGTGCTTCTCATCGCCTTTCCCTGGCACATGATGCTGCTGGCGGTGCTGGCCTACGTCGCCTCCCTGCCCTACGCATGGAAGAGCTGGCGCAAGCACGCCGCGCGCGAAGCGGAGATGGAGGAAGCGAGCATGGGCGGGGAGGCCCCGGCCCCGTGAGCGGCGACAACCCCGGCATCCGCATCGACCCCCTCACCGGCGAGATACTGGAAGACGGCGCGCCCGCCGCCGCGCCCGCTCCCAACGTCATCGAATATTCCGTTTCCGAAATCTCCACCGCCATTCGGCGCACCATGGAGGACACCTTCGGCTTCGTGCGGGTGCGCGGCGAGGTGGGGCGGGTGTCGCGCCCGGCCTCGGGGCATGTCTATCTGGATCTTAAGGACGAGAAGGCGGTGCTGGCGGCGGTCATCTGGCGCGGCACCGTGCGGCGGCTG
>JALVRJ010000127.1 GCA_027031305.1 Hyphomicrobiales bacterium
GGAAGTGGAGGCCCTGAACCTGGGCGACCAGATCGAGGCCGAGCACGTGCCCCTGCGCGGCCTCAGCTATGACCCCAAGGATGACGTCGTGCAGGTGTGGGTTGAAGGCGTCGATCACCTGATCCATCACCCGCAGAAGATCATGGTGGTATACGATGACGACGGCAAGCTCGTCGCCATCGACATCACCGACAAGGACGGCGAACAACACCTCATCAACACCAAGGAACCAGTGGAAGTGGCGGCCTGAAGCCATTTCCGGCTTGCGCCGGGGTGCGCATCATCCACCAGCCACCGGGGGCCAGACGGCGAGCGTCTGGCCCTCTTCCAATTTCAGGCTCTCCAGCTCTTCGGGCGCCAGGTACGATCCGTCCACCAGCGCCATGTGCACTTCCTCACGCGGCACCCCGAATTGCCGCAACACGTCCCACCCGCTGGCACCGTCGGGCACATCCACGACCGCCTCGTTGTGCCCGCCGCGACTGGTGGGCAGGTATTTTTCCAGCATCGCGAACAGCTTCAGGGTAATGCGCATGAATGCCTCGTTCCCCGCGGCCTGGCCCGCGCCCTCATTGCGCCTGCACGATCTTCAGCGCCATCCAGGGCACGAGATTGAACACGTAGATGAACAGCTCGTATTGCGCCAGCCAGCGCAAGTATACCTCGTCCAGCCTTTCCAGCGGCAACGGAAACACCCGCCGCACCAGCATGGTGATCCACGGCCATTCCAGCCACACGAACAGCCAGGCCAGCAACAGAAAGCCGATGTTCAGAATCGTCATCCAGCCGAAAAGGGAAGCGAGTTGGTCGATGGTCATGGCCTTTCTCCCCAGTGCAGGAAATTGCGCCTCTCAACAGGGATATGGCCATGAACCCCGCCGATTTCACGCCTCCCGCGCCAGGTCGACATAGGCCTCCGCCACGCGCTCGGGATGCTTCAGCAACTTTTCCTTCCACCCGCGCAACGGAATGCGGCTCTGAATCAGCCCGCGGATACAGCCGACCATGTTCACATGCCCGGCCGTCTGCGCTCCCACCAGCCTGTCCTCGTCGAATTCCAGCCGGATGTAACGCCACTCCTGAGGGTTGTGCAGCACCGCGCTCGCTCCCCCGATGCCCTCGTGCCTGCCGAACGATGTGGTGATCAACCCCGCCGTGTCGAGGATGTTCATCGGCAGCGCGCAATGATATTCGGCATTGCCACCGGCCATGTTCTTCGCCGCCACCACGGCCTGTTCCACCGCCACCGGCTGAATGGCCAGCGTGTTCAGGTCACCGGTGGAAAAGTCGCACCCCTCGGCGCAATCGCCCGCCGCCCACACGTCCGGCAGAGAGGTTTCCATGCGCGCGTTGACGATGACGCCGGCGCGCTTTTCCACGCCCGTGCCTTCCATGAACTCGATGTTGGAGGTCACGCCCGCCGCCACCACCAGCAGGTCGGCCGGCAGCGTCTCGCCGTTGGAAACCTTCACTTCCAGCTTCTCGCCGGTCTCCCGCACCTCCTCCACCGCCGTCGAGGTCAGCACCCGCGCTCCGGCGCGCTCCGTCCACTGCTTCAGCATGGTGCCGGCCACCTCGTCCAACATGCGCGGCACCATGCGGTCTTCCACTTCCACCACCGTCAGGTTCACGCCCCTCCGGATGAGCGATTCCAGGATGATGCAACCGATGAAGCCGGCGCCCATCAGCACCACGTCCGCGCCTTCGTGCGCGTGCTCCATGATCGCCCGTGCGTCGTCCAGCGTCCAGCAGTGCCGCACGCGCGGCCCAACCAGCCCAGGCACCGGCGGCTTGATGGGCCGCGCGCCGGTGCACACCAGCAGCCGGTCGTAG
>JALVRJ010000128.1 GCA_027031305.1 Hyphomicrobiales bacterium
GGGGCATGAGCACAGGCCCTCCGCACTCCCTGCGACAACACGCCATGGACGGAACAGCCCCTCGACCAAGGGGCGGGAATGGGCCATGCCGCCCCACAGGGGCGCCGAGGGGAGTGACGGGGGCGGCTGGCAGTCATGTGGCACGCACTGGACCGAACAACATCCGCCACCGCATGGGTGCGTGGCGGAACGGGAGGTCTTTTTGTCCCGGCACGGGATACGCGGAGAGCGGAAGGCACGCCGGCCATTGGCCTTGCGCGCCCAGGTCCGCCTCCGACGGGGATGGCTTGACCATGTGTGCGCCATCATCGGGTGGCAAACGAGGCAATTGGGGGGCGTTTCGAATGATGTCGGAAACGATGCAGGCTTCGTGGGACAAGGCGAAGGCGCGGCTGAAGGCGGAGCTGGGGCAGGACCTGTTTTCCAACTGGTTCGCGCGCATGGAGGTGGACGCCTGCGAGGACGGGCGGCTGGTGCTTTCCGTGCCCACGCGCTTCCTCAAGACCTGGATCGAGGGGCATTACCTGGATACCTTGCGCAAGATCTGTCGCGCCGAGTTCGCCGAGGTGGAGGATGTCCGCCTGCGCATCCGTTCGGCCGAGCGCGCGGTGGCGAAACGTGTCAACGGCAGCAAGACCACGACCCTGCCCAAGAGCGCCAACACCCCGCGGAGCAACGCCGCGCGCGTTCCCGTCGTGGCGGACAGGGAGGCGGGGCTTGAGCCCAACTTCACCTTCGAAACCTTCGTCACGGGAATGCCCAACGCCCTGGCCTTCGCCGCCGCGCGCCAGGTGGCCGAGGCCGGCGACGCCGACATCACCCGCATCAACCCGCTGTTCATCCACGCCGCCACCGGACTGGGCAAGACCCACCTGCTGCACGCCATCGGCTGGCGCGTGCGCCAGCTCGACCCTTCGCGCCAGGTGCTCTACATTCCGGCCGAGCAATTCATGTATCGCTTCCTGGCGGCGTTGAAGAACCGCGACGTGCTGTCCTTCAAGGAACGCTTCCAGCACGTCGACCTGCTGCTCATCGACGATTTCCAGTTCCTCCAGGGCAAGACCATGCAGCAGGAATTCTGCCATGCCTTCAACACCCTGGTGGATTCGCGCCGGCAGGTGGTCATCGCCGCCGACGTCGCTCCCAACAAGCTGGACAAGCTCGACGCGCGGATGCGTTCGCGCCTGGTCGGCGGTCTGGTGGTGGACATGCAGATGCCCGACGAGCCCATGCGCCGTGAGATCCTCAGGCGCAAGCTGGAGCTGCTGCGCCGGCGCGACCCGCAGCTGATGGTGCGCGAGGAGGTGCTGGAATTCATCGCCCGCACCGTCAACGGCGCCGGCCGCGAGCTGGAAGGCGCGCTCAACCGCGTCATCGCCATGCAGCGCCTGCTCGGCAACGTGCCGCTGGACCTGGATGCCGCCGCCCACGCCATGCGCGACCTCATCCAGCGCGCCGAGGCCCGCCCCGTGCGCATCGACGACATCCTCAAGGCCGTCTCGCAGCTTTACGGCGTGCCGAAGACCGAGCTTCTTTCCTCGCGCCGCGCGCAATCGGTGGTGCGCCCGCGCCAGATCGGAATGTATCTGGCCAAGAAGCTCACCTCGCGCTCACTTCCCGAGATTGGCCGGCGTTTCGGCGGACGTGATCATTCCACCGTCCTGCACGCCGTGCGCAAGATCGAGAAATTGTTGGCCCAGGACGAGGCCCTGCAACAGGAGGTCAACCTCCTCACCCGCATCCTCAAGGACGGCTGAGCCCCATGAGCGCCGTTTCCATCTCCCGCCCGGCCACCTCGCCAAGGTAAGGTCGGGTGGCTGGGCGGGAGATGGA
>JALVRJ010000129.1 GCA_027031305.1 Hyphomicrobiales bacterium
GATTTCCACCAGGCGCACCTTCAGCGCCGGGGCGGCGGGATCCTCCGGCACAAAGGTGCCCCGTGCTCCTTCCCGCAAGCGGCCGATGACGGTTTCCGGCGCCAGCGCGGCCACCTTGCGCGCTCCGGGCGCGACGATGCGCGCCAGCATCAGCCTCGGGTTCAACCACACGCCGGGGCGCAGGCCCTCGGCCCCTGTCGCACCTCTCCGTTGACAGTGGCCCGCAAACGCAGCCGCTCGCGCCGTTCCTTCAAGCCTTCGAGCTTCGCCCGCAGACGCTGGCGCTCGCGCTTGAGCACGTCGATGCCTTGCAGGTCCTCACGGTTGGCAACCATGCGGGCCAACTTGCTCTCCACCAGTTTCATGCGCGACCGCGTTGTGCGCCATTCGTATTCCAGCTCGTCGGAGGTCAGCTCCGCCAGCACCTGCCCCTTTCTCACCTTCATGCCGGGGGCGAGCATCAACTTCACGACACGCGCAGGCTCGGGGGCGAAGACCTCCTGCTCCCTTTCCGCCAGCAGCACCGCCGGAAGGCCGGTGCTGCGCCAAATGGGCGCGAACAACAACGCCAATATCGCCATTCCCACGATTAACAAGCGTATTGGACGGCCTCGGGTCATGATGTCCTCCCGTTCCTTCCACCAGCTTCTCACCACGTTGACCACTGGCCGCAGCACGAACCACCATATCTCCACCGCCGCCAGGAATATGCCCAGCACCTTGGGAAAGGCGTGATAGACAAGCAGGGCGATGCCGGTGAACAGGAAAAAGCGGTAGGTCCAGGTGGCGAATGCATAAAGGATGAGTCCGCGGTGCAAACGCGGCGGCAACTCTTCCGGCGGAGGCTCGCGAAAGCCCAGAAGCACCTTCCTGAGCCACCACAAAGCCAGCGCGAAGGCGCGCGGTTGCAGGTTGTGCATCCGCAGCAAGTCGGCCAGGATGTGATAACCGTCGAAGCGCATGAAGGGGCTCATGTTCACCAGCAGGGTGGTGAGCAGGCTGGCGGTTGCGACGAAAAAGGCGGCGGTGCGCACCGGACCCTCGGGAGCAATGCCCCATACGAACAGCGCGATTCCCGCCAGGGCCAGCTCCACCAACATGCCACCCATGCCGATGAGCAGGCGGGCGCGGCGGTTCTTCAGGCGCCATGCATCGGTGACATCGGTGTAAAGCATGGGCGCCATGACCAGAAAGGCGATGCCCATGTGCGGCACCCTGACGCCGAAGCGGGTGGCGATGAAGGCGTGCCCCAGCTCGTGCGCGACCTTGACGATCAGGATCGTCAGGCCGAACAACACCAATCCCTCGAGGTTGACGAAGCCCATGAAGGTGGCCCTGAACTCGTCCCACTGCTTCAGCGTCAACCACAGGCCTAGAGCGGAAATGACCAGCAACAGCGCCAGCCCGGCGCGCGAGCCCATCCAGCGCACATGGGGGAAGGCGGCCTCGAGGAAACGCTGCGGACGCACCAACGGCACACGAAAGAAAAGATAATGATGCAGCAGCCACTTCAGGGGGCTTTGGCGGTTGCGCCGCCATGTCTCGAATATCTTGCGCCAGCCTCCGAATTCGGGTTGTGTCAGCCCGGCGTTTTCAAGAAAGGTAACCAGCTCGATGATGTCGTCCGGTTCGGCGTGGATGCCGAAACGTTGCCGCAAGCAGGCACGCACGCCCCCCACGGTACCAGCTTTCCAGCAAAACAGCGCGCGTACCGCCAGCAAGGAGACGCGAAAAAAACTATTGCGCACGGGATCGTGAACAAGGTGTCCACCGGACCAGCCGGCGTCTTGCGCCGCCTCCTGGATCCGCAGCTCCGGCCGCAATGCCGGCAGAGGCGTGTCGTCCGGATCGAGGTCAGGCGCGCACGCATCACCCCCTGGCATCACATGGTTGGCGTTGGTGGGCGACATGAGTCACTCCCCCCGGGCAATCAGGCACGAGAAAGCTGCCGCCACATGCAAACCGGATGCGCTCATGCTCACCATCCCCAGAACTGGCGAATGGCGGCGATGGGCCGGCGCAACAGGTAAAAGCCCAGAGGCACCTTTTCGCCGAAAACCTGGGCGGAACCACGAAAGCCGATGCGCAACAGCCGCTTGAGCTCGCGTTGCTGCTCCTCCGTCGTGGCCAGTGGATCGGCGATGATGCGGAAAGCCAGCAGTCCACCGGGTATTTCCTCGGCATGGAAGCTGGCCCAGCGCACCTTCGCCTCGATGGCGCTGAGCGGATCTGCGTCAAGAAAAACCTTCACCCGTCCCCCCTCGCGGATGGCGATGGAATCGCTGACCGGCAGGTCAACGCGAAAGACCACGCGCGAGGGATCGGCCAGCTCCATGATCTTCTCCCCCGTTTTGACCGGCTTGCCGATAAGCCGGGCTCGGTCGGCGAAGATGACGACGCCTTCCTGCGGGGCGGCGACATGGACGCGGGCGAGCAGGCGCTCGGCATATTCCCGTTCGGCATGGGCCAGCTCCAGCTCAGTGCGGGCCTCGGCCAATTGCTCGCGTGCGCGAGGGTTGGTGAAGGCGGCCTTGCGCAAGGTGGCGAGGCGGGCGCGGGCCACCTGCTCGCGGCGGGCGGCAATCTCGGCTTCGGCCCGAAGGCGCGTGGCGTCGATGCGAAACAGCTCCTGGCCCTTGCGTACCCGGGTGTTGGGAGATACCGCGACGGCGGCGATCACTCCATCGAGCGGCGCGGTGATGGGCAATGGCTTGTCTGCCACCACCTCCACCGGCGCCACCGCCGTCATGGGCACGGGAATGAACATGGCCAGCAAGAGGAGAACGAGCCCGCCAAGCCACAGCTTGCGCGGGATGCGCACCCGCTCGAACAATGACCGTGGAGCCAGCGCACGCACGGCCTGACCCGTGGCCCCGGCGAGGCGGGCGCCGATGACGGCATCGGCCTCGCGCCATGGCTCGGCCCGCATGAACATAAGCGCGGCGAAGGGTCTGCCCTCGCGGTCGCGCAGAAGGTGCCAAAGCGCGTGGCGAAAAGGCCAGTCCTCAAGCCCCGGCGCAGGGTCGTCGCCAGCCAGTTGCAGGAGATCCTCGCGCAGCGTATCGACGGCGCCATGCTTCGTGGCATCCTCGCTCTTGCGCAACAATTGGCTGGCCAATCGCTCCAGCGCGCGCACCAATGGCGCCTGTCTGTCCACCTGAGCGAGGCCGGAGAAAGCAGTGATCCTCGCCTTGCCGCGCTTGTCGAGGCTGATGAAGGCGGCCTGGGAAAACGGCAGGAGCTGGCGGAACTCGTTGACGGCGAACAATTCCACGGCGCGCCTGTCCGGCAATTCCCGCAGTTCACCTTCCAGTCGCAGCAACATGGCAAGGCGCGCGTTGGCACCGGCGCCACCTCCCGGCTTGCCGCCCTGGCCGTCATCGGAGGAGGCAGGGGCGGAGGAGGCGCTCTTCGGGCCCCCTCCACCGGCCGCCGGATGCCCCCCGGCCGCTATGCCCTTGATGGTGGAATCCGCCTGGCGGGATGATGATTCGGCTTGTTGCCGAAAAACCTTTTGTGGCCGCATGTTCAGGCCCCTCCCCCATCGGCCTTCATGTCCCTGATGCTTCTCGCGGCGCCATCCGAAGGTTTGCCAGCACCGTCGGCCCGTGGGAAACGCACCTTTCCGGTCATGCCCGGGCGTACGACCGGAGGTGGCGTGCCGACCTCGCCATAAACCCGGATGGTCTGGGAAACCTGGTCGACCACGGCTCCGATGCGGGTGATCCTGCCTCGCAGGCGCTCGCCAAGGCCATCGACCTCGAAAACGAATGGCTGGCCCTCTCGCAACCATTTCAGCCAGGCGGTGGGGACGATGATTTCCACTTCCAATGGGCCGCGGCGAACCACGGTGATGAGCTTGCCGCCCGCTTGCGGTGTTTCATGAACGTCGACATGACGGGCGACAACCCAGCCGTCATAAGGGGCGCGAACCTTGCACTGCTGCACCTTCAGGCGGGCCTGCCGGGCCACGGCGGCGGCCTGTTCCGCCTCGGCCATGGCCACCGCGGCATCTAGCCGACCGGCGGCCTGATAGGCCAGCAAGCGCTTCTTCGAGCGAGCCTTCAGTTTCTTCGCCTTGTAAGCGGCGTTGGCCGCCTGCCAGTCGGCCTCCAGCAGGTCGCAATCGAACTCCAGTAGCACATCCTTGTAACGAAAGGCCTCGCCCTCGCGCTTGTTGATTTTCGCCACCCGCGCGGCAATCTGCACCGACAGGTCGGATTCCGCCTTCGCCTTCAACAACCCTCGCACAGGCTGTATTGGCTGGTCGGGGCCTTCTTCCGCCGCCAGCAAGGCCCTCGCCTGACAAAGCTGGACGACCAGCAGAGCCGCGAACATCATGGCCAAGGATCGCGCCAAGGCCAGGCAATCATGTCCCACAGACCACCATGGGACATTTTGTGGCAAATGGGACTCCGACTTGCCGGCCCTTGCCTTCCTTTTTCGTTCGCCCATCGTCTGCCTCCCTACTCGGCCAAGGCCGTCAGCAATTCATCCAGTGCATCCTCTCCGGTGGCGACAGTACGCTCCACCTGGTCAAGGAAAGTGGCTCCCATGCGCTGTTCATTCAGCACCTCCAGATTGCCATTGGTCAGGTCCACGCGAACATCCCAGGCGTGGGTGGTGCCATCGGGCAGGGCCTTTTGAAGACGCAGCACTTCGTGTTGCCTGCCGGCGGGAGCGTCGATGAACACCGTGGTGGCATCCAGCTGACGAATATGGCCACCAAGCGCTCCTTGTGGCTGGCTCACGGCGAGTCCTGGCACCGGCTTGCCGGCGGTGTCGGTCATGCGCACCACCACGTTGCCATCACCCACAACAAGAGCACGGATCTTCACACCACGCTCGGACAGGCTCAGCGACAACTCCAGCGCATGGCCGGCATAAGGATCGGCCAGACCGCCGTCACGGTCATCGTCTTCCATCGGGTCGGCAAGGGCCTCCAGGCCAGATTTGAAGACCGTCGTATCCAACATTTCGCCAGCCCAACGGACAGCCTGGGCAATGGGGGCCTCCCCGCCGATGCCAGAGGCGGCACGGGTGTCGTCCAGGCGGTCGACCAGCTCGACAATGGTGCTTTCACTCGACAAGCCGGTACGCATCATGGATCGCAAACCATCGGCGACTACGTTAACTGAGGATGCCAGAAGGCCATTGTCGTCCCCCTCGCTTTCGCCGCCGGAAAGACGAACGGCCGATGCGATTCCTCCTCCTTCTTCGGTATCCTCTCGGGCCCTGCGTTCTCTCTCGGGATCGCGGTCGTTCTCCTGATTCACGGTCAGGGTGAAGGCTGAGGAAACGGTTCCTCCCTGACCATCATCAACGGTCACGGTGATGTCGTAAGGGCCACTGGCGGCCGCACCCATCGCCAAAGTGCCCACAATATCACCGGTGGCGGGGTCTATCCGCAAGCCCGCCGGGAGGCCAGTGGCAGTGAAAGTCAGCGTGTCCCCATCCGGGTCGGTGAAATATCCGGCAGTGGGGATCGTCACCACGTGGCCTTCGGTGCCTTCCACATCTGGCAGCGGACGGGTGGCCGCCGGCGGCACGTTGCTTACCGTGAAGGTGAGGGTGGTCGTCGCCGTGGCCCCGTTCGGATCGGTCGCCGTCACCGTCGTGGTGTAGACGCCATCCCCGTTCGGCCCGCCCTGCGAGGCGGAGGGATCGATGGTGCCCGTGATCGCGCCCGTCGCCGGATCGATGCTCAGACCCGGCGGCAGGTCGGTGGCGGCAAACGTCAGCGCCTGCCCTTCCGGATCGACGAACACCGAGGCCGCGTCGATGGGCGTGATGCTCTCGCCATCGGTCACCGCCGGAT
>JALVRJ010000130.1 GCA_027031305.1 Hyphomicrobiales bacterium
CGGCAGCAGCGCGTCGGGCAGGCGCACGCCCTCGTCCAGTGCCCGCTCTCGGTATTCCTCGAATACCTGTCGGGCCAGGGCTTCCAGGTCGCCGGAGGAAAGGCGTCGCTCCGACGCGACCCGCGCCTTCCGTTCCTGTGCGTCCTCCAGCATGCGTCGATACCAGGTCTCCACCGTGTTTGCGGCCGGGGCCTCCGCAGCGGGCCGCATGGAATGGTCGAACACGTCGAAGGTCATGGCCGGCCTCCTTCTCCGTGGTGGTCGTCGTCCGCCGGCGTCCACCCCGGCGGCGTGACGCCCTCCCGGATGGGACACTCGTCGGGCACGTCGTCCTCACGCCATGTCTCGGGCGTGGCGCAGCACACCGTGGGAAGGTTCACGCCCACCAAACCTGCGCTTTCCAGAGCCTCGTCGAATTCCCTTGGTACACATTGGTGGGCGCATTCCAGATCGCAAAACAGCCAGATCAGGAACCGACGCCGCATGGCTTACCTCCCAAAGAAAGGGAAACGGCGTTTCTTCTTCTCCTCGGCCATGACCAGCCCGAGCCGGATCGCGGCTTCGGGCACGGTGGGCACGAAATGGGCGGCCAAGCCCACCAGGGAGCGGACGTAGGACGCCAGTTCCGGCTCCCGCTTGCGACGGTACCGAAGCACGAACACGTCGTTTCGGTCGTCGGAATTGACCGCCCGCAGGGTGTGCTCCGGCGGGAGCTGGGGGAGACCGCCGTGAGGCGCCAGATCCAGGGGCAGGCCGTCCTCTTCGAGCGCCCGCGCCAGCACTTTGCGGGCCTCCTCGTGGGCGCGGCCCCAGACCATGTTGTAGACGATGCGGATGCGGGAGCGGACGAAGGTCAGGGCCTCGTCCCGGGCCATGCCCTCCCGATCCACCAGGGAACGCACCATCTGAAGCAGCCATTGCCGGGTCTGGGCCAGGTCCGGCACTTCGGGTTTGACCACCACGGCCACGGTCTCCGCGAAAGCCAGGGCTGCCCGGTGCACCACGTGGGCGGGGTTGATGCCTACGTCCACCACCATGACGCCGCCCGCGGCCGCGGCCACCTCGTACAGGGTTCGGAAGAAGGCCCGCACCCGCGCCTCGTCCTGAAGCACGGGATCGGCCAGGTCCTGGGGCGTGAGGACGCCGGGCAGCACGAACAATCCCTAGGAGCAGCAACGGGCTCAAGGAGGCTGCCATGCACACCGTTCTTTTTCACCAACCTCGTCTCCGTGCCCTGCTCTCCTGGAGCGCATTGCTGCTCCTGCCGGCCGCCGGAGCACACCCACTCTTCCTCCAAGAGGCACCCAACGACTATTCCACACTTTCGGAGTCCGGACGTGTGGCTGGGCCTGGCGGACCGATCACCACCCTGTTTGAGGAGGGGACCACGGACTACGACGACACGCACGCCACCTACGCGGCCACGCCTGCGGCACGGGGTGAAGTGGTCGAATTCGCGGTCTTCGAGCCCGGCGGCCCAACACACCCCTGGGACATCGTGCCCCTCGACTAAGCGAGGTTTGGGGAGCACTCACCGAAAGGCCCTGGGGCGATGCAACCGCCCCAGGGCCTTTGCACGCTCACTTGGGATCCCGACGTGGCCGCTTCTACTTCTGTGAAGCGAAATACGCCGCGATGTTCTCCATGTCCTGATCTGAAAGCGGCTTCATCATCATTTGCATGGTCGGGTCCTTGCGCTTGCCTTCCTTGTATTCTTTCATGGCGGCCACCAGCTCGGCGGCGTCCCGACCGGCCAACGCGGGATACTTGGTGCCCTTGGGGGGATGTCCATCGGCCCCGTGACAGACTGCACAGCCCGCCGTT
>JALVRJ010000131.1 GCA_027031305.1 Hyphomicrobiales bacterium
GCACCGATGCTGACCGACCGGCGCTCATGCCCCGTCTCCCGCGCCATCGTCCGCCTTGTTGTGAGCCGCCAATTCGCCATAGGAAGTCGTGAGATCCCGCCAGAAGGGCCGGCGCCGGTCGGTCAGCATCGGTGCGTCCGCCTTGCGTGTGCCGATGTGGATGAACGCGGCAACGCGTTCGCCATCCTCCACTCCCAGGTGGCGCAGCACTTCCGGGTCATAGGCCGGCCAGCCCGTGCGCCAGTGCGCGGCGAAGCCCGCCGCTTGCGCCGCCAGCAACAGATTCTGGCAGGCCGCTCCGGCCGAAAGACGCTGCTCCCATTCCGGTATCTTCGGGTGTTCCACCACCCGCGAGATGACGGTCACGACCAGGGGGGCCTGCTCCGTAACCACCACGGGCCGCTCCAGCACTTCCACGCCATCCTCTTTCAGCTGCCGCCAGCGCCACCGCAGGAACTCGGCGAAGCGCCCGCACTCCTCGCCCCGCATCAGGATGAACCGCCATGGCGTGAGCTTGCCGTGGTCCGGCACCCGGCACGCCGCTTCCATGATGCTGGCCAGCGTCGCTTCGTCCGGCCCCGGCGGCACGATCTCCATCGACATCACCGAGCGCCGCGTGCGCAGGAAACGCAGAATATCCGAACAATCGTTCAGCAGGCCCGGCTCCAGCTCGAAGCCCCGCACGCCGTGCTTGCTGGCGATCGTCTTGTGCGGAAGATCGGTCATTCCTCTCTCCTCTGGCTGACGGCACCACGAAACACCAGGTTGCGCAAGGGCTGACCGGCAAAACCGCCTCGCGCCTCCACCCAAGCCCTTGTTTTTCATGATTTGGAGCCCAAGTGGGGGCGCGGAGTGGTGGGTGGTCCTTCATGCATTCTGGTATAAGCCAGAGCAGCCTCGCCGGGTGGCTGTCAAGGTTGCGGTCGCGGCGAGGCCCTCCCTTCCGCTATTAACCATTTGTTAACAATTCCTCTTGAGCGCAACGAATCATTGTGCTTTCATGCGGCCGACAAGAGGAATTCATCCGGTGGGGAATGAGGGAGGCGAGAACGGGGCACATGTCCTGTTTTGCGAAGCAAGACCCGATGAATCGGGGGCGTTTGGAAGGCCGTCGCGCACCTGCGGCGGCCTTCCTGCTATCGGCCTGCTTGTATTCGGCCTGGCCCGTCGCCGCCGCGCCACAATCGCCGGCGCGGGCCCATGACCTCTCCGCGCCCCCATCCACCATCGCCGCCACCGCCTTGCCCCTGCGCACGGGCGGCGCCGGCGTGGAAGCCGTGGGACAAGCGGTGGAGCGTGAAATCACCGAAACCGCCGTTCCACCTGGCCATGAACGCCTCGTGCTGGCCGCTCGCCTGACCAGGAATGGCGGGTTCATCATCCGTCCCGTTCACTGGCGCCTCTACCGGCTTGACGAAGACGGCGCGCCGCTGCTGCTGAAACAGGCGCGCCGGCCGCGACAGGACCTCGCCCTGCCGCCTGGCACCTATGGCGTTGAGGTGGGCTATGGCCTGCGCAAGGCCTGGCACGTGCTGAACCTGCGTCCCGGCACAAGCCAGCGCCTGATCTTCATTCTCAACGTTGGCGGCATTCGTATGCTCTCCACGCTGCACGGCGTGCGCCAGCCGCTCCACGGCCCGGTGGAATACCGCGTTTTGCGCCCGGCGGCGACCGGCTGGCGCACCGTCGTCCGCACCCGCACGCCGGGCCAGGTCTTGCGCCTTCCCGCCGGCCGCTACCGGGTGGAAAGCCTGTTCCTGAACGGCAACGTGAAGGCTGGCGCCGAGGTGGTGGTCAAGCCGGGGCGGCTGCACAGCCT
>JALVRJ010000132.1 GCA_027031305.1 Hyphomicrobiales bacterium
CTGCTACTGCAAACCGCCAGGCCCGAAAACCATGGCCACCGGATGGAAACAGCTGGCAACCATGACAACCGGCTTCCTCCTCGCCATGGAAAGCCGGGATGTGTGAATCCCGTAGGTCCTCATTGCCGTCCTTGCCGCGCAGGGCCTCCACCGCGCGGGTGACGCGCGAGGAGAAGGCCAGCAGGGTGGCGAACTCGAACTGCGCCAGCAGCGCCATCTGGAAATAGTAGCGGCGGAAGTGTGGCAGGACGAAATCGGTTGCTGACGATCGTATGGTTGAAACCGGCGAATAGCTGGCGCGTTCCCAAGCGATGAAACCGGTCGAAGACATGCTCCCTGTGAAAGGATTTCCAGTCCCCGCCATGAATCAGGTAGGGCCAGTTCCGTCCGTCGGCGCTGTCGGAGAAGCACAGGCGCACCCAGTCGCTCTCGCGGATGCGATCGAAGTCTCCGGCCGGCACGATGATGAAATTTGTCGTGATCATGCGCTCGTCGGAGATAGCGCGCCAATGAAGACCTTTCATGGCCTCCAAGGCCGGTTTTTCATCCGCCGGGGGTGGAGGCCAGATGATCGCGGACGGCCGATGGCAGCACCGCCAGCCAGTGGCGCAGTGGATGCGGCGTGCGCCTGTCCGAGGCCAGCAGGCGGTCGTGGCTTTCGTAGAAATTCGGCTGTGAGGGATCAAAGGATTGCGTTTGCTGTGCGCCTTTCTCATCCTCCCAAATCCAGGCGATGTGTTCGGGCAGGAGGCCAGGTTCCTTGTCTCCCGACCAGAAAGGCACATGCCAGCGGCGGAAGAAGTCCATGAAATTCTGCACATCGGAGAGGCGAACGGCCTCGTCCGGCTGCATGCTCACTTCCAGCGCCAGAATGGCCACGCCGCCGGGGAAAAGATAGAGGTTGCACCTGTCGACAGCGAAGTGCATCCGGCACTTTTCTACATCCACCTCCAGCCGCTTCAGCCGACTGTTGCGCAGCAGCAGGATGGGGGCGTTATCGTCCGGCCAGTTCTCCGGCTTCGTTTTGTGATAGAGCGCGCGCTGCACGAAGTCATGAAAATAGACGATCTCGGCCCAAGCCTGCGGATACTTCCGCCCTTGCGGGCCGGAATCTTCCGTGCCCGGGTCGCTGTCCACATGACCGGCGAGGTCGAACACGGGCTCCCAGCCATCTTTCCCCGCGATGGCCCGCACGATCTTGCACATTCTATCGCCCAGATTTTCCCGACCGCCGGTCCGGGCGTCATCAGACGTCAGCACGAAGGGCCACAACAGGATTTCGCAAAAGGCGCGAACGGGAATCTCCGAGGCTGGGCGCGCCTCCAGCCGCACAGGCTTTTCGTCATCTTCCATCATCGCCAATATCCACTCTCCGCCATGTTTCCGCCAGCCTGGCCCGGCGCGCACCATGCCCGTTCACGCATGAATCACACGATGCCCAAAGGTAATATGAAAGTACCTGCCAGCAAGACCTCTTGCCAGAAATCGTTCGCCTCCAGTCCCGTTCCCACCGCCATTTACATCTTCTTGCCATGCATTTCCGCGCCAACGCCGCCGGGCGTTACGATGCCTGTTTCAAGCAGGATGGGGATCGTGTTATGCTGTGGCCGGTTTTCCTCACGACATCGAAGAGCATCCGCCAGAATGAAATTCCTTGACCAGGCGAAGGTTTATGTCCGCTCCGGCGACGGCGGGGCCGGGTGCGTGTCGTTCCGGCGCGAGAAATACGTCGAGCATGGCGGGCCCAACGGCGGCGACGGCGGCCGCGGCGGCGATGTCTGGGCCGAGGCCGTGGAAGGGCTGAACACGCTCATCGAC
>JALVRJ010000133.1 GCA_027031305.1 Hyphomicrobiales bacterium
TGCGCATTCTGCAGCCCGCGAGGGGCTTCCGCGCCGGGGTGGATGCGGTGCTGCTGGCCGCCGCCGTGCCGGCGAAAGGCGACGAGACGGTGTTCGAGGCCGGCACCGGGCTGGGCGTGGCGGCGTTGTGCCTGCTGGCGCGGGTGCCTGGTGCGCGGATCACCGGCGTTGAGGCCAACCCCGATTACGCCGAGCTGGCACGCCAGAACGCCGCGCGCAATGCCATGGCCGATCGCCTGAGCGTTGTCACCGGCGACGCGCTGCGTGCCGGCAAGCGGGACGGCCCCGCGGGGCTGGCGCCGGGGACGTTCGACCACGCCTTCGCCAACCCGCCCTATCATGCCAGAGCACGCGCGCACCCCTCGCCGGAGCCAGGCAAGGCCGCCGCGCACCTGTTGCCCGAAACCGCGCCACTTGCCGACTGGGCGCGAACGCTGGCGCGCATGGTGAAGCCGAAGGGCACCGTCACGCTCATCGCGCCCGCCACCGCCCTGCCCGACCTGCTCGCGGCCATGGGCGCGGCCCGGCTGGGCGATATCGTCATCGCTCCCATATGGCCTCGCCCCGGGGTGGCGGCCAGCCGCGTGCTGGTGCGGGGGCGGCGTAACGTGAAGGCGCCGGCGCGACTGACGCCCGGCCTCGTCTTGCACAAATCGGGCAATGCCTTTACCGATGAAGCGGAAGGCATTCTGCGGCACGGGGCCGCGCTTCGCTGGGAGTGATCGAAATGGGCGGGAAGCTGGCCGGGTTCGTCGTCATGGCGCTGGCGGCGCTGTTCGCCTGGCGCTGGCTGCGCGGACAGTCCGCCCCGCGTAGCCGTGACGGCTTGCCGGCGCGGCGCGACGAGGCCGCTGGTGGCGGGGGACGTCAAGGCGGCCATCGCGGCGAGGATAACGACGTCATCACGCTGGAACAGGACCCGCGAACCGGCGTCTTCCGCCCGCGCGGCTCCCGCAAGAGCGGCAACGACAAGGGCTGAGGAACAGGGAAGCCATGCACACCACGCACGAACGGCGAGCGCTGAACCCGAAGGCATCGTTTCAGGATCTGATCCTGACGCTGCATGACTACTGGGCGCGGCAGGGCTGCCTCATCCTGCAACCCTACGACAAGGAGGTGGGCGCGGGCACCTTTCACCCGGCCACGACGCTGCGCGCCATCGGTCCGCTGCCCTGGCGCGCGGCCTACGTGCAGCCGAGCCGCCGCCCCACCGACGGCCGCTATGGCGAAAATCCCAACCGCTTGCAGCATTACTACCAGTATCAGGTCATCCTGAAGCCCTCGCCGGACGACATCCAGGATCTTTATCTCGGCTCGCTTTTCGCCATCGGCATCGATCCGCACGTTCATGACATCCGTTTCGTTGAAGACGACTGGGAAAGCCCGACGCTGGGCGCCTGGGGGCTGGGCTGGGAGGTCTGGTGCGACGGCATGGAGGTGAGCCAGTTCACCTATTTCCAGCAGGTGGGCGGGCTGGACTGCGACCCCGTCTCCGGCGAGCTGACCTATGGGCTGGAGCGCCTGGCCATGTACGTGCAGGGCGTGGACAACGTGTTCGAGCTCAACTTCAACGGGCTGGAGGGAGACGGAAAGGTCACCTACGGCGACGTGTTCCGCCAGGCCGAGCAGGAATATTCGCGCTACAATTTCGAATACGCCGACACGGAGATGCTGTTCCGGCACTTCGACGACCATGAAAGGGAGTGCCACCGCCTGCTGGAGGAAGGGCGCCAGGAAAACGGCCCGCATCTGCTGGCGCAGCCGGCCTATGACCAGTGCATCGCCGCCTCGCACGTGTTCAACCTGCTGGATGCGCGCGGCGTCATTTCTCCCACGGAGCGACAGGCATATATCCTGCGCGTGCGCAAGATGGCACAAGGGTGCTGCCAGGCCTGGGCGACCACGGAGGCCGGCGGCGGTCTTCGCTCACGCGATGAAAATGCCGCCTGAGGAAAAGCGTCCATTCGGTAACAAATATTGTCGGGGGGCGTCACAAACAAAAATGTTTCCCGCAGGGAGACTTTCGTTCGACGTCAGAGCATGGGAGGAAACATCATGGCAGAGCGGAAGTGCGAGCCGGTGATCGCCACGAAGCGCGCCTTTCCGGTGAAAGTGAAAAAGGGCGAGACCTATTGGTGGTGCGCCTGCGGGCGTTCGAAGGAGCAACCCTTCTGTGACGGCTCGCACGAGGGCACGGGCTGCGAGCCTCTGGAATGGACGGCGCAAGAGGACGGCGTGGTGCTGTTCTGCGGCTGCAAGCACACGCATACCCCGCCCATCTGCGACCAGACGCACAAGAAGCTCTGAAAACGGCGGCGGCGGCCGGTCGAAAGCTTGACACGAACCGAAAAAGCGCAAACCTGTGCGCGACACCTGCCACGGGAAGGAATGTTCATGCCTGAACTGCTGCTGGAGCTGTTTTCCGAGGAAATCCCCGCGCGGATGCAACAGCGCGCGGCGGATGACTTGCGCCGCCTCGTCACGGAGGGGCTGAGGGAGGCCGGGCTGGAAACCGGCCAGGCACGCGCCTTCGCGGGCCCCAGAAGGCTGGCGCTGGTGGTGGAGAACGTGCCGGCGCGCACGCCGGACGTGGTGGAAGAACGCCGCGGCCCGCGGGTGGACGCGCCGGAAAAGGCCATCCAGGGGTTTTTGCGCGCCACGGGGCTGACGCTGGAAGAGTGCGATATCGTGGATGATGCCAAGAAGGGCCCCTACTACGTCGCGCGCATCGAGAAGCCGGGGCGGGCAACGGCGGAAGTGCTGGCCGAGCTCGTGGAGCGGGTGGTGCGCAAGTTCCCCTGGCCAAAGGCCATGCGTTGGGGGGCGCGCAAGCTGAAGTGGGTGCGGCCACTGCATTCCATCATCTGCCTGCTCGATGGCGAGGTGGTGCCGTTCGAGATCGAGGGCATCGCCAGCGGCAACAGCACGCGCGGGCACCGCTTCATGGCGCCGGAGCCGTTTACCGTGTCGTCCTTCGCCGACTACGAGGAGGGACTGCGCCAGCGGCACGTGATTCTCGACCTCGGCGAGCGCGCCTCCATCATCCTGGCCCGCGCCAAGGCGCTGGCGCAAGAGACCGGGCTGGAACTGGTGGAGGACACAGGGCTCGTGCGGGAAACGGCGGGCCTGACGGAATGGCCGGTGGTGCTGATGGGCACGTTCGACGAATCGTTCCTCGACGTTCCGGAAGAGGTCATCATCACCGCCATCCGCGTGCACCAGAAGTGCTTCGCCCTGCGCCACAGGCAGGAGGACGGCGGAAGCCTGAGCAACCGCTACCTGCTGGTGGCGAACATCGAGGCGGCGGACGAGGGCCTGGCCATCGTCGAGGGTAACAACCGCGTCATCGCGGCGCGGCTGGCGGACGCGCGCTTCTTCTGGGAGCAGGACCTCGCCACCCCTCTCATGGAGCGTCTGCCCGAGCTGGACGAGATCACCTTTCATGCGAAACTTGGCACGCAGGGCGACCGGGTGCGACGCATGGAGGCGCTGGCGCGCGACATCGCGCCGTTCGTGGACGCCGAGGTGGAAGAGGTGGCGCTGGCGGCGAGGCTTTCCAAGGCCGACCTGGTGACCGAGATGGTGGGCGAGTTCCCCGAGCTTCAGGGGATCATGGGCTTTTACTACGCGAAGAAATGTTGCGTGCCGGAGCACATCGCGCGGGCCATCGCCGATCATTACAGGCCGCGTGGAGCTGCGGACGAGGTGCCCATCGCGCCCATCTCCATCGCCGTGGCGCTGGCCGACCGCATCGACATGCTGGCCGGCTTCTGGGCGGCGGGAGAAAAGCCCACCGGCTCGCGCGACCCCTTCGCCCTGCGCCGCGCCGCGCTGGGGCTCATCCGCACCGTGCTGGCCAATCGCATCCACCTGCCATTGGCCGCCTTCATCGAAAACCAGGTGCGCACCTCGCCGGCCTTCGAGGGCGACGAGGAAAAGGCGAAGAAGATCACGCACGACCTGCTGGCCTTCATTCGCGAGCGCCTGAAGATCCACCTGCGCGAGGAAGGGCATCGGCACGACCTGCTGGACGCGGTGTTCGCCGCCGGCGAGCAGGACGACCTGCTGCTGATCCTGCTGCGGCTGGAGGCGCTGGAGAAATTCCTGGACACGGATGACGGCGCCAACCTGCTGGCCGGGGTCAAGCGGGCGCTGAACATCCTGAGGATCGAGGAGAAGAAGGACAAGCGCGCCTACGCCTGGCCGCCGCTCAACCAGCTGCTCATCGCGGGCGAGGAAAAGGCGCTGCATTCGGCCATCGCGCGGGCGCGGGCGAAGGTGGAGAAGGCCATCCAGGCGGAGGACTTCGAAGCGGCGCTGGCGGCCCTGGCGCAATTGCGGGCGCCGGTGGATGCCTTTTTCGAGCGGGTGACGGTGAACGCCGAGGACCCGACCTTGCGCGAGAACCGCCTGAAGCTGCTGGCTGGCATCCGCGACGTGGTGCGCCTGATCGCCGATTTCTCCAAGATCGAGGGCTGAGGGGCCGCGCGCCGCCACGCCGACGGTGCGACGCATTGCGGCGCGGCGTGGCCTTGCCCGGCGGGGCGCACCCGCCTATGCTCTGCGCACGCCTTGGCCTTTCGTGTGTCTGGACGGGGAGTTTTTTCGTGAGCGACAAGGGTGTAATCATTCCATTCGACGGCGCGCGCGCGCAGCGCCCGGCATCGTTGCAGCCGCTGCTGGACCTGGTGGCGGACGACATGGACCGCCTCAACCGGTTGATCCTGTCCTATGCCGAGGCACATGTGGAGCTGATTCCAAAGCTGGCACGCCACCTCATCGACGCCGGCGGCAAGCGTCTGCGGCCGATGATCACGCTGGCCGCCGCGAACCTGTGCGATCACGACGGCGAGGAGCACATCAGGGTGGCCTGCGCGGTGGAGTTCCTGCACACGGCGACATTGCTGCACGACGACGTGGTGGACGAATCCGACGTGCGCCGCGGGCGCAAGGCGGCGCGATTGCTGTGGGGCAACCAGGCCACGGTGCTGGTGGGCGACTACCTGCTGGCGCAATGCTTCCGGATGATGGTGGAAACGCGCAACCTCACGGCGCTGGACATCATGTCCAACGCCGCAGCCGACATCGCCGAGGGCGAGGTGTTCCAGCTGACCCTGCAGAACAACGTGGCGACCACCGAAGACGACTACATGCAGATGATCGAGTGGAAGACGGCGACCCTGTTCGCCGCCGCCGCCGAGCTGGGGGCGGTCATCGCCGGGCGCGAACAGCAGGAGCGCGACGCGCTGCGTTCCTACGGGCGCAACCTGGGCATCGCCTTTCAGCTGGTGGACGACGCGCTGGATTACGGCGGCTCCTCGGCGCGCATGGGAAAGAAGGTGGGCGACGACTTCCGCGAGGGCAAGATCACCCTGCCGGTGGTGCTGGCCTGGCGGCGTGGCACGGATGAGGAACGCGCCTTCTGGCAACGGGTGATCCAGGAGAAGGACCAGCGCGAGGGCGACCTGGAGCTCGCGCTGGAGCTGATGAAACGGCATGGGGCCATCGCCGACACCATCGAGCGCGCGCGCCATTACGGCGGCATCGCGGTGGACGCGCTGGCGGCCTTTCCCGCGCACCCGGCGCGCGAGGCGCTGATGGAGGCGGTAGATTTCTGCATCGCCCGGGCCTATTAGGCCCCGGGTTCCGGATACGGGACGTGCCGGCTAGAGCGAGGTGTAGAACATCTCGTTGAACAGCGAGCGGCCCCATTGCAGGTTGGCCTTGCCGAAGGAGCGCGAGCGGTTGACGAAGGCCTGCGCCCGCTGGCGGAAGACATAACCATCCGTCTCGCGGTCAT
>JALVRJ010000134.1 GCA_027031305.1 Hyphomicrobiales bacterium
TCCGGGAAGACATCATCAGCGTCATCGGCGGCTCGGGCTTCAGCGGCCGGCACGCGGTGGGCGTGCTGGCGGCGCGGGGCTGGCGGGTGCGGGTCATCTGCCGGCGCCCGGAGCTGGCGCAATTCCTGCAACCGCTCGGCGCGCCGGGGCAGATCGCGTTCGCACGGGCGGACGTGAAGGATGCCGATTCCATCCGCAAGGCGGCGGCCGGCTCGGTGGCGGTGGTGAACCTGGTGGGAATTCTGGCCGAACGCGGCCGGCAGACGTTCGAGGCCGTGCACGTGAAGGGCGCGGCTGCCGCCGCGGCGGCGGCACGGGAAGTCGGGGCGCGGATCTTCATCCATGTCTCGGCCATTGGCGCCGATGAAAATTCTCCTTCCGCCTATGGCCGCAGCAAGGCCATGGGCGAGCGGGAGGCGCGGCGCATCTTTCCCGAAGCGGTCATCCTGCGCCCATCCATCGTGGTGGGGCCGGAGGACCAATTCTTCAACCGCTTCGCGGCCATGGCCCGGCTTTCGCCGGCGCTGCCGCTGATCGGCGGCGGAACGACGCGCTTTCAGCCCGTCTACGTGGTCGACATCGCCAGGGCGGTAGCACGGCTGGTGGAAAATGACGGTTTCGCCGGCGAGGTTCTGGAGCTGGGCGGGCCGGAAGCCTTCAGCTTCCGCGAGCTGATGCAATACATGCTGCGGGTGATCCGGCGGCGGCGATTGCTGCTGTCCATTCCCTTCGGCCTGGCCAAGGCGATGGCGTGGCCGGCGCAATTCCTGCCCGGGGCGCCGCTGACGCCCGACCAGGTGGAAATGCTGCGCAAGGACAACGTGGTGAGCGAGGCCGCCAGGGCGGAGGGCCGCACCTTCGAGGGCCTGGGCATCGAGCCGGAGGGCATCGAGGCGGTGGTGCCGCCCTATCTGGAGCGCTATCGGCCGGTGGGGCAGTTCACCATCGTGCGCGAGGCCATAGCCGACCTCGTGCGGGTGCGCTGAAGAGGGCGGCGGCGAAGGTCTTGCCCGGTGCCTGGAATGTGATTCGACATGTGGGCGTCGCCAGACTAAAATTGGCCCGCTGGCATTGGGTGATGAAAGCAGGTGAAGGATCTTGAGCGCTCTTACAATGTTTTCCCATGCCGACATCTGGCGCGCGCTGGATGCCCTGGCCAGCGCGCACGGACTTTCAACCTCCGGCCTGGCCAAGAGAGCGGGGCTTGACCCGACTTCCTTCAACCGTTCGAAGCGCATCACCGCGAACGGCCGTCCGCGCTGGCCATCGACGGAAAGCCTGGCCAAGGTGCTGGAATGCACCGGCACGACGCTGGAGGACTTCGCTCGCATCGTCCGCCGCAAGAAGCCCTTGCGCACGCGCATTCCGCTGATCGGCATGGCGCGGGCGGGCAACGAGGGTTATTTCGACGACGCCGGCTTTCCTGCCGGCGCCGGCTGGGACGAGGTGGAAGTGCCGGGCATATCGGACGAAAATGCCTATGCCCTGCGCATTACCGGAGACAGCATGGAGCCGGTCTACCGCGATGGCGACATCATCGTGGTGGCGCCCAACGCCATGACGCATGTCGGGGACCGGGTGGTGGCGCGGTTGACCAGCGGCGAAGTGCTGGCCAAGGAACTGCGCCGGCGCACGGCGGAGGTCGTTACCCTGCGCTCGCTGAACCCGGCACACGGCGAACGCACGGAGCCGGTGGGCAACGTGGTGTGGATGGCGCGCATCCTGTGGGCCAGCCAGTGAGGCCTTGTTTTCTTGCGCTGAGGCGCGTCGTTCCGGCCCGCTACCCCGCCCAACCACCCGATATTGTAG
>JALVRJ010000135.1 GCA_027031305.1 Hyphomicrobiales bacterium
ATGGAATGGAGCGACATTGAGTGATTTATCTGGGCCGGCCCCTTATGAAAGGCAAAAGCTTGGGTGGGGGCGCGGGGTGGCTTACCCGGTCAGCCTTCGCGCACCCTGGTGTTATTCAGCGGACTCCTCGTCGCGCGGAGTGGTGCTTTCATCGTCGCCGCCCGAAATGACGTATTTGCCCGAAAGCCAGCGATGCAGGTCGATGTCAGCGCATCGTTTAGAGCAGAACGGATGCCATTCGGCGCGACTGTTCCCGCCACAAACAGGGCACGGGCGCGGCTTGCGCAACGGCACCACGTTGGCTTTCGGCGGCTTCTGACTGTTGTCCCTCATCGGTGGGCGTGTCCTTTCCTGCCATGGCGCGGGCTTGGTCACAGCATGGGGGGCGGCGGCGTCTTGCGCGGCCAGCGGGCAAGCACCGGGAAACCATTGCCCGCCAGCATCTGCACGACCTCGTGGACCGGCAGGCCGACAACGGAAGCATAGGAACCGTTGAGATGGCGGACGAAGGCAGCCGCCAGGCCCTGGATGGCATAGGCGCCGGCCTTGCCGCGCCATTCGTCCGATTGCAGGTAGGCCTCCATTTCGGCACGCGAGAGGCGCTTGAAACGCACCTTGGTGTCCACCAGGCGGCTGCGCAGGCGGCCCTCGGGAGTGAGCAGGCAGACGGCGGTGAGCACTCGGTGCGAGCGGCCCGACAGCAGCTTCAGGTAGTCACGAGCCTGTTCCACGTCATCGGTCTTGCCGAGAATGCGGCGGCCGACGGCGACCACGGTGTCGGCCGTGAGCAGGTAGCGCTGGCCAGGGATTTCCTTCACCTGGGGCATGGTCTTGGCGGCCTCGAGCTTCTCGAAGGCCATGCGGCGGACGTAATCGCGCGGGGTTTCGCGCCGGCGCGGGGTTTCGTCGATGTCCACCGGGCACAGAACGTCGGGGGGCAGCCCCACCTGCTCCAGCAGCGCCAGGCGGCGCGGCGAGGCACTGGCCAGGATCAACACCGCTTGCGTATCCGACATGGCGGATTCTTGCTCCGCAGTGACCTCCTCCGGCGTTACGCCCCTTTCCTGCTGTCCCCCGTCGCTCATGTCACCCCCGTCGCGGTTGTTCAGCGGCGATTACTTGTAGCGGTAGGTGATGCGACCGCGCGTGAGGTCATAGGGGGTCATCTCCACCAGCACCTTGTCGCCCGCCAGAACGCGGATGCGGTTCTTGCGCATACGGCCAGAGGTGTGGGCGAGAATCTCGTGGCCGTTGTCCAGCTTCACGCGGAAGGTGGCGTTGGGCAGAAGCTCCGTCACCACGCCTTCGAATTCCAATACTTCTTCCTTGGCCATGCTGCTCCCTGATCCGGCAATTCATTGGCATTACAACGAAACGAAACCAGCCCCGCCCGCGCGGCCGCAACCGGGGAAACAGGGCGTTGGCCTGTTTTGCGTCAGAAACGCCCGTGACGCAACGAAAAACACATCCCCGCCCGCGCCATTGTCCGGCCGGGAATGCAAAAGTGGCGTGTTCAGCGGCATTTGCCGCGCTTCTGAAAATAGGTGAGACAGCGCTTCGGGGCAACCGTGCCGCAAGGGCCGTCGGAACAGTCCGCCTCGCCGCCGGGCCTGGTGCGCCGACAGATGTTGCAGCCGTCGGTCCAGCTCTTGCAATTTGGGTCCTTTTCCGGTTCGCGGGGATTTCTGCGGCGCTTGCGCTCGTTCCTGAGAACACGGTGCTCGTCGTTGGCCCGGCAGCGCCCGTGGTAGACGATGCGGGCGCCGGCGAGGCGGGCGACGCAGGCGTTGGAAAAGGTCTGGGGCATTTCCGGGCAGGGCTTCACGAAGCATGGGCTGGGGGCGTCGGCGCAAACGGGGGCGTAGCGCTGGGGGCACACGCGCGAGGCGCGGTCCCGCTGACCTTTCAGGGGGGCGGCCCATGCCGGCGTGACCAGGGCCGCGACCAACGCGAGACCCAGCGCAAGCACGGCCACCGGCGCGATGCCCCCGCGCGCGCGGGCAATCATCAGGTCTTCATGTCTCCGGCGAATGAAAAATCCGTTGTCACCTTTCATGCCGCGCTCCATATTGCCCTTCGACCGCCACTCAAATGCCATGCGGGCGCGCCATTAAACAGATCCCGCGCCACATGAATTCGGCACGATAATGAACGGAGATCGCACCATGAGCAAGGCGAATGGCCCGAAAGCGGCTTCCGCCAGCACGGAGACCCCTCCGGCTCCTTCGCCGGACCTGATCTTTTCCACCACCGGGCTCGACCGGGAAGCGGCGGCGCGGCTGACGGCGGAGGCGCTGGCGGGGTGTGACGACGGCGAGCTGTTCCTGGAGCTGGCGCGCTCGGAAGCGCTGCGCTGGGACGATGGACGGCTAAAGTCGGCGTCGTTCGACGAGCGCGCCGGATTCGGCCTGCGGGCGGTGGCGGAAGAACGCACGGGCTTCGCCCATTCCTCGGAGGTGAGTGAGGAAGCCCTGCGGCGCGCCGGGGCAACGGTGCGGGCGGTGCGGGCCGGATACGAGGGCACGCTGGCGGCAGCGCCGCGCGGCACCAACCGGGCGCTTTACCCGGCCGACGACCCGACGGGGCAGATCCCTTTCGAGGCCAAGGTGAAGTTGCTGGAAGAGGTGGACGCCTTCGCGCGGGCACTGGACGACAAGGTGCGACAGGTGACGGTGGCCTTTTCCTCGTCCTGGCAGGCGGTGGCCATCGTGCGGCCTGACGGCGTGGTGCGCACCGATTTCCGGCCGCTGGTGCGGTTTGACGTTTCGGTGATCACCGAGCGGGGAGAGCGGCGCGGCACGGGTTTTCATGGCTACGGCGGGCGCGAGCACCCGGCCCGCTACCTGGCGGAAGAGCGCTGGAAGGCGGCGGTGGAGGAAGCGCTGCGGCAATCGCTGGTGTCGCTGGAGGCCATTGCGGCGCCGGCGGGGGAGATGGACGTGGTGCTGGGGCCGGGCTGGCCGGGCATCCTGTTGCACGAGGCCGTCGGCCACGGGCTGGAGGGCGACTTCAACCGCAAGGGCACCTCCGCCTTCGCCGGGCTGATCGGCCAGCGGGTGGCGGCGGAAGGGGTGACGGTCGTCGACGATGGCTCCATCCCCGGCCGGCGCGGCTCGCTGACCATCGACGACGAGGGCACGCCCACCGGGCCGACGGTGCTGATCGAGGATGGCATTCTGCGCGGCTACATGCAGGACCGCATGAACGCGCGGCTGATGGGCATGGAGCCCACCGGCAACGGGCGGCGCGAATCACATGCCCACCCACCGCTGCCGCGCATGACCAACACCTTCATGCAGGCCGGACCGCACGATCCGGAAGAAATCATCCGCTCGGTGAAGAAGGGGTTGTATGCCGTCTCCTTCGGCGGCGGACAGGTGGACATCACCTCGGGCAATTTCGTCTTTTCCTGCACGGAGGCCTATCTGATCGAGGACGGCAGGATCACCGCGCCGGTGAAGGACGCCACCCTCATCGGCAACGGCAAGGACGCGCTGACCCGCGTGCACATGGTGGGCAACGACCTTAAGCTGGACGAGGGCATCGGCACCTGTGGCAAGGCCGGCCAGGGCGTGCCGGTGGGCGTGGGCCAGCCCACCATGCGGCTGGACGCGCTCACCGTGGGTGGCACGGGGTGACGAATCGCGGCAAATGCTGCACCATGGCGCCATGGGCCGACATCCCGGAGAATGGCTTGCACCGTGGCCCGGGGAGATAGGCCGGGTGCCGACAGAAGGATATTCCTGTCGATAAACGCCCTTTTTTCGCCCAGGCGCTGGCGTGACGACGCCAGGCGGGTATGATGCAATCATGGATACAAGGTCGCGCATGAACAGCAACCAGCAGGATGCATTGCCGTTCGCCTTCGCTCCGCCGCGGGAAAACACGGCGCGGTTGTGGCGGGGCGCGCGCCGGCGAGTGGCGCGCGGGCCGGGCGCGGTGGCGTTGGCGCCGTTGCTGATGGCCTTGCTGACGATGCTGATGGTCGCATCCGGCGTCTCCAGCGGATTGGCGCAGGAAGCGTCCGCGCCGGGGCAAGGGAACGAGCTGCCGGTGTCGCTCGAGCCCGCGATGGGGCCGCGAACGGGCGCGCCGACAACGGGAAAGGAGACGGCTGGCACGGCCGCCGTTTCCGCTTCGCCAAGTGCCGCGCCATTGCCGGTGCCTCCGCCGGAGGACGAAGTGTCGAAGGCGCCTGGCACGCCGGAGCGAGGGCACATGATCACGCCCCGTGCTGCGGGGGCGTCGACGATGCAAGCGCAAGGCGGGGCGCCGCCCGAGGCCATGCCGGCACGAAACTCGCCGGCGCCCGCCACCCCGCCGCAAGGCACGAAAGAGGCGCCGGAACGGCCCGTGGGCGCGCAGGCGGCGGAGCCGGCCAAGCTGGAGGACAGGATCACTCCGGCCGAGGCCGCCACGGGTACCCCTCGCGACCCGGCGCCGCCAGTGGTGGACGTGCTGCCGCATTTCCTCGGCGCCGGTCTGATCGCCGGGGGGCTGGTGGCGTTGCTGCTGATATTGCTGGCCATGGCGACGCGGCATTTCTCGCCACGGCTGGTGGCCTCCTTCCTCTTCGCCACCGGGGCGCTGGCCTTCACCCTGGCCTATGCCGGCGTGCTGTCCGCCTTGTGGGGCCTGGCGCAAAACAGGCTGCTGGCGGTGGCGACGCTGGCCGAGGCGCTGATGATGCTGGGGGCGGGCGTGTGGCTGGTGGCCTGGCTGGGGATGCCGGAAAGCCGCTGGGGGCGCCTGCTGCTGATGATGCTGGCGGGGCTGGTGCTCTCCCTGGTGGTGCTTTCGGCGTTTTACCCGGTGGTGCTGTTGCCGGTGGTGCGGGTGACGTTCTTCGCCATCGTCCTGGGAGGGCTGAGCGCCCTGTTCTGGCCCGGCATGGAGCGGCATCGCACCGCGTTCACCCTGTTGGCCATGGCGGGACTGTTCGCGTGGAGCATGTTCGGCCTGTTGCTGACCCTGCGGGTATTGGCCATCACCTCGCCGAACGCGGTGCTGGGCATTTCCGCGCTGGTGGCTCTGCTGGCGCTGCTGATGGGGCTGGCCACCATGACGCCGGAAGCGGCGGAGGCCGAAACGAAGGAGGACGCGGCGCTGGCGCTGGCGGGGGCGGACGCCCTGCCCTTCCGCTTCGAGCCGGCGACGGCGCGGCTGCGGGTGCCGCGGCGGCTGGCGGACGAGCTGCACCTGCCGGCGGAGGTGCTGGACAGCATCGACGGCTTCCTCGCCATCGTCCATCCGGACGACCGACCGCTGCTGGAGGCGGCGCTGCGCACCGCGGGGCTGGACGAGCCGACCGCGTTGCATTTGCGGCTGGCGGACGCGCAAGGGGTGTGGCGGCACTTCACGCTGCGGGCGCGGGCCATCGAGGAAAGGCCGAACGCGCCGCGCGTCATCGCCGGAGCGCTGCTGGAAACGGAAGCACACACGGTGCCACAGGCGGCGCTGAGGGGGAGCGAGGAAGTGGCGCCGGCGCCGGAGCCGCTGCACGACCCGCTGACCGGCCTGCCCGGGCAGGCATTGTTGCTGGACAGGCTGGAAACGGCCCTGGCGCGGGCGCGGCGCGGAGAGGGAATGCCGTGCCTGGTCATCGCCGACGTCGACAGGTTCCGCGCCATCATCGACGCTCAGGGGATCGCCGCCGCCGACGCGCTCGTGGTGGAGCTGGCGCGGCGGCTGGCGGGGCTGTTGCACGAGGGCGAGACGCTGGCGCGGGTTTCCGGCGATCAGTTCGCCATGGTGGTGGACACGGAGCGCCACGG
>JALVRJ010000136.1 GCA_027031305.1 Hyphomicrobiales bacterium
CGCGCCACCTCCGCCACGTCTACCTCGGAAAAACCGGCCCGCGCCTGTCCGGCCTCGGCCCGCGCGATCAGCAGCAGCGAGTTGAAGGTTTTCAACAGCTCGTCGGCCTGGGCGATGGTCGAGGCCAGGGCCTCCCGCCGCCGTTCTTCGTCGCCAGCGCGCAGCGCGTCCTCGGCTTGCGCCTTCAGGCGCGTCAGCGGCGTTTTCAGGTCGTGCGCGATGTTCGACGACACCTCGCGCATTCCCCGCATCAACCGTTCTATCTGCTCCAGCATGTCGTTGAGTGATTCCGCCAACCGGTCCAGCTCGTCACCGGATCCCTCCACCGGCACCCGTTGCCCCAGCCGCCCGCCGCGGATGGTGCGCACCGTCGCCGTGATGCCGTCGATGCGGCGCAGGAAGTTGCGCGACAGCAACAGCCCGCCACCGATACCCAGCAACGCCGTCAACCCCAGCGTCCACAGCAGGATGTTGCGGATGACCCGGCGGAACTGGAACAGGTGCTCGATGTCGCGCCCGATGACTAGGTGAAACCCATCGTCGAGGCGGATGTGATAACCCAGCACGTGGCGCTTGCGCGGCCGCGACGGGGTATTGATGGTGATCTCGAAATTCACCCAGCCGGAATGCTCCATGCCCGCCACTTCTGGCGGCAGGCGCGACAGGTTGCCTGCCAGTGGCTTGCCCTCCGGCGTGGTCAGCAGGTAAAGGCCGCCGGGAACGCCCTTTTTCGTGCGCGCCCGGATGACGGCGATGACCCCGGAAAGGCCGTTGATGGCGTATTGCTCGGCGATACCGCGCACATCCGCCGCGATGGTCTGCTCCACCTGTGCCTGCAACAGGCGCTGCGCCTGCCAGTAGGTATAACTCAGCACCGCCGCCACCGACAGCGCGAACACCACCAGATATATGGCCACCAGCCGGAAGGTGCTGGTGCGCACCACGCGCCGCAACCTCCAGAAGCTCCGCTGGCGCGCCGAGGCGGTCAGTGTCTGTCCGGCGTCCACCGGGCTGGACGGCGCCTCCCGCGCCTGTGCTAAAGCCTCATTCATCCGGCGCCTTCAGCACGTAACCCGCTCCACGCACGGTGTGCAGCATCGGCTTGTCGAATTCCTTGTCGATCTTGCCACGCAGGCGCGAGATGTGCACGTCGATGACGTTCGTTTGCGGGTCGAAGTGATAGTTCCACACGTTTTCCAGCAGCATGGTGCGGGTCACCACGTTGCCGGCATTGCGCATCAGATATTCCAGCAGCTTGAATTCGCGCGGCTGCAACAGGATTTCCTTTCCCGCCCGCGTCACCCGGCGCTTGAGCAGGTCCATCTCCATGTCGCCCACGCGCAGGCGCGTTTGCACCGGCTCGGCCGTCTTGCGCCGGCCCAACACCTCGATGCGTGCCAGCAGTTCCGAGAAGGAATAGGGCTTGGCCAGATAGTCGTCGCCACCAGCGCGGAGTCCCTCCACCTTGTCCTCCACCTCGCCCAGCGCGGAAAGGAACAGGGCGGGCGTCTGATCGCCCTCCTCGCGCAGCTGGCGCACAATGGAAAGCCCGTCCATCTCGGGCAGCATTCTGTCCACGACCAGCACGTCGTAGTCGCCCTCGCGCGCCATCTTCAATCCTTCCGGGCCGGTGGTGGCGAGCTCCGCCACGTGCCCGGCCTCGCGCAGTCCCTTCAGCAGCCATTCGGCTGCTTCGCGATCATCTTCGATTACCAGGATGTGCATGGTCGGAAATCCACTTTCTTGGGCAGGTTCCATCTGGAATATAGGGTAGGGCAAGCGGCGCTGCAAAGGCCGCTGGCACTGAA
>JALVRJ010000137.1 GCA_027031305.1 Hyphomicrobiales bacterium
CTGCCCCGCGCCCCCACCCAAGCCCTTGTTTTTCATGATTTGGGGGTTGGGTGGGGGCGCGGGGCTTCTGCGTGGTCCTTTATGCATTTTGGTATCGGTCCCGCCGCCCTTCGCGCTCCGGCCAGGCCCCCGTGCGCTCACTTCTGGCAATAGATGCGGTGCAGGGTGCGGATGATCGCCAGCACTGCCGGGTCGGAAAGGCTGTAGAACACGTGCCGGCCCTCGCGCCGGGCGCTGACGATGCTTTCCGCCCGCAGGCGCTGCAACTGCTGCGAGGCGGCGGCCTGCCTCATTCCCGTCTCCCGCGTCAGATCGCCCACCGTGCGTTCGCCACAGGCCAGCAGGCACAGAATGCGCAGCCGCTGCTGATTGGCCAGGGTGCGCAACATTTGCGCCGCCACGTGCACGCCTGGCCGCATCCCTTCCGCCGTGATGTCCAGCTTGACGTTTCCTCCCATGCTTTCACCCCCCTGCGGCAACCTTTTCGTTGTTGTTCGTTCCCGCCCGCGCTTGCCGCGCGCGCATTTTCTCCAGCAATTCGTCCAGTCGCTGCCAGAAGAAGTCGAATCCCGGATATCCCTCGATGCGGCCGACGATGGCGCCTTTCCCGTCAATCAGCACGAAAGTGGGCGTGTAGACGATTTTTCCCACGTGCCGCAATTCGGGCGGGCGGGGTTTCGTCACGTCCACCTCCAGCAAGGGGGCGGCCTTGCCTTCTTCCGTGTTGGCGTAGATGGGCGTGATTTCCTTGTGAAAGAGCGCGCACCACGGGCAGCCGGCCTCGGAAAACATCACCAGCCTCGGCCCCTGCCTCCACGGTGTGGAAAGCCCGTCCGCCACCGCCGCGCTTCCTGCCTCGATCGATCGTGGGGCCCCGTGGCGCCAGGGGAGAGCGACCAACGAGGCCGCCACCATCACAATGGCAATGATGATAATGCCCATTCGCGTCGCGCTCATGCCCTGGCGTCCATTGTCACGCCCTTCCTTGTGCTGCACGGAGGGCGCCATGCATCTTCATCCCGTGACCAGCTTCACGTCCCGTTGCTCGGGAATGCGAATGGTCTTCTGCTTGCGGATCCAGTCCATCACCAGATCCCACACCGGCGGCCCTTCCGTGCCGGGGTTCACCGAGGCCCAGCCCGTAACCACGTATTTCTTCGAGGCCTCGATGGGCTTGCCGGTGCGCTTCAGCCGCAGGTTCTGGATGCGGTTGCCCATTTTCTCGTAAGGGTGCAGGTCGAACAGCAACCCGCCCGTGCGCACCATGTCGCCGCCCTGCTGGAAGTAGGGGTCGGGGTTGTAGAGGTTGTCGCACACGTCCTCCAGGATTTCCTTCAGACGCCCGCCGGTCATTTCCGTGCGATAGACTTCCGGGTAGGTGATGGCCGTCTGCGAATAGACGTCCTCGGCGCGGATCTCCTGCCCCGGTATCAGCGACGGCCCCCAGCGGAAGCCGGGCGACAGGGCGATTTCCGCGTCCCGCTCCTCCATCAGCGCGGTGGTGATAAGCGTGTCGAAGGTGCCGGCCAGGTTGCCGCGCCTGTAAAGCGGCGTTTCCGTCGTGCCCAGCACCTCGTTCAGCACCTTTTCGTGCGGCTTGCGGATGTCGGCGATGAGTTTCGCCATGTCGGCGTCGGGCGCGAACACGTCGGAAAACACCGGGATGAGGCGGTAGTTGAAGTCCACCATCCGACCGTCCTTCACCTCCACGTCAAGCCGCGAGACGAACTTGCCCGAGCAGCCGGAGGACACGAGGATGGTCTTGCCCACGCGTTCCACCTTCGGCGTGGCGTCGTG
>JALVRJ010000138.1 GCA_027031305.1 Hyphomicrobiales bacterium
CATAAGGTAAAATTTTAGAGGATTTCGTCTTCGTGGATAAGGAGCCAGCCGATGAGCGATGACGAGAGGGAAAAGTTTCCGCACCTGGACGAGGAACAATACCGCGTCACGCGCCTGTGCGGGACGGAACGGGCCTTTTCCCATCCATATTACCACAACAAGGCGCCGGGCACCTATCATTGCGTCTGTTGCGGCGCGCCACTGTTTTCGTCGGAGGCGAAGTATGAATCCGGCAGCGGCTGGCCCAGTTTTTTCGCACCGGTGTCGCAAGAGGCGTTGAAACTGCTGGAGGACGCCAGCCACGGGATGCGCCGGGTGGAGGTGCGCTGCGCGGGGTGCGACGCGCACCTGGGTCACGTGTTCCCGGACGGACCGGCGCCGACGGGGCTTCGCTTCTGCATCAATGGCGCCGCGCTTGACTTCCGTCCTGCCGCTGGAGATGAAACCGGGACATAATGACGTGCCGGCCGGTGGCCGGCGGGCGTGAGCATTTTTCCCTTGTTTGGAGAGATCATCATGAGCGCGAAAGACCTGCGCAGTCCGCCGCGGGCGGAAAAACGGCCCGTGAAGAGCGTGCATCACGGCATCGAGCGGGTGGACGAATACGCCTGGCTGAAGGCGGAAAACTGGCAGGAGGTGCTGCACGATCCGGACGCCCTGCCGGCGGATATTCGCGCCTATCTGGAGGCGGAGAACGCCTATTGCGACGCCGCGATGGAAGACACGGTGGGTTTGCAGGAGCGGCTGTTGGAGGAAATGAAGGGGCGCATCAGGGATGATGATGAACAGGTGCCGCGCCCCGACGGCCCTTATGAATACCGTTTTCGCTACATGCCGGGAGCGCAGCATCCGCGCTACGTGCGCACGCCGCGCGGGGGCGGGGCGGAAGAGGTGCTCGTCGACCTGGACGCGGAAGCGCGGGGGCACGCCTATTTCGACTGGGCGACGGTGATGCATTCGCCCGATCACCGTTATCTCGTCTGGACGGCGGATTACCGGGGTTCGGAGTATTACGACCTGCGCGTTCGCGACCTTGCGACGGGCAAAGACCTGGCGGTGGTGATCGAGGACACCGGCGGCGACGCCGTCTGGGCGGAAGACGGGCGGCACATCTTCTATAACCGGCTGGACGACAACCACCGCCCACGCTTCATCCACCGCCACGAGCTGGGCAGCGATCCGGCTGATGACGTGCTGGTCTACGAGGAACCGGACGCGGGGTTCTTCGTGCACCTGGACAAGACCTCCTCGCGCAATTTCGTCATCGTTCACGCCGGCGACCATGAAACCACGGAAGCGCGGTTGATCGACGCGAAAAAACCCACCGCCGAGCCGGTGCTCGTCGCCCCGCGCGAGAAGGGCGTGGAATATTTCGTCGACGAGGCGCACGGCACGCTCTACATCCGCACCAATGTTGACGATGCGAAGGACTACAAGATCGTCATCGCGCCGGTGGCGACGCCGTGGCGGGAAAACTGGCGCGACATCGTGGGCCACGTGGAGGGCGTGTTGATCCTGGGCCATGTGCTGTTCTCGGGCCACATGGCGCGGTTGCAGCGCGAGAACGGTCTGCCGGCCATCGTCGTCACCGATCTCGCCACCGGGCGCGAGCACGAGGTCGCCTTTTCCGAACAGGCCTATGAGCTGGGCATCGAGCCGGGGCTGGAGTTCGACACCACCACCTTGCGTTTCACCTATTCCTCGCCGGCGACGCCACGGCGCACCTACGATTACGACATGGCGAGCCGCGCGCGCACCTTGCGCAAGGAACAGGAGGTGCCCTCGGGCCACGAC
>JALVRJ010000139.1 GCA_027031305.1 Hyphomicrobiales bacterium
ATGAGCAGCTCCTCGCGCCCGGCATTCGCGCCCAGGCCGCTTTCGCGTTTTGCCGGTTTCGCGCCATCTTGTCCGCAGCATTCACGCGCCATGATTTCGCTCCCGCTTGGCAACAATTCTCTCGTGTGCGGAGAAGCGTTCCGCGCCTTCAAACCCGTTCCGTGTTGGCAATGAAAAAGGCCCGCCGCGCCGCTTTCCGGTTTCCCGCGTGCTCAAGCCTTCTCAATGTCCGTCTCCACCAGGATGTGCTGCGTGGCGTCCTTGCCCAGCGCCAGCTTCAGGCCGCGCGAGGTCACCACCATGCCCGCCGGTGACTTCTGCCGCACGCGGATGGACTTGCCGGGACGCAGCCCCAGGTGGCGCAGCCGTCGCTTCAGGGCGGCGCTGCCTGCCACTTCCACGACGCGCACGTCCTCGCCCACCCGGCGAGAGCTCAGAGGTTCGCACGGGCTGCCGTTCGCCCCCCTCGTCGGATGCCGGATGGGTTTGCCGTTGGCTCGCGGCGTCTTGCCCCTGGACATCTCGCACCTCTCTCCGGGTATGTGCGCACAATTGCGAATGATTTTCATGTTCTTGAGGTTATATACAGCCACTACGGCCTAATTGCAAGTCATTCTCAATGTTGGGTGGCGGGGCATGATGCCGCAGAAAGAGATGGCCCTCCTCGCGCCAATGCAAGAAAGGCAGATGTCGGCATGTTCGGGAATGAACGCGCGCAAGGGCGAGGAGGCATCTTGGGCGGGCGGCTTCAGGTGCCTGAATCGCGCAAGACCTGCATCTGGTCGATGCCCTGCACGGCGGGATTCATCAATGCCGCCTTCAGTTTTTCGGCCTTTTCCTCCAGCGTGCCATCGGCCGCGTAAAGCACGCAGTGATCCTGCGGATGCAGGCTGATGAACCCGTCCGGCAGGGCGAAGGTGGAAAGACTCGTCCCCAGGCTTTTCCTGGCCAGATACAGGCTGCGCTGGTCCAGCTTGCGGGTGAAGAAGGCCTTGGCCAGGTGCAGGAACATGCGTTTTACCGCCCGGTCCAGGAAAGCCATGGCGCCCGAGGTGGGGTTCAGCCACACCGCGCCGGCGAGGATTTTCTTGCCGGGGTCGTATTGCAGGTCGCGCTCCCACAGGCCGACGTCACCGGCGCGCATGAAGTCCTTTACGAAATGGTCCATGGCGCCCCGGCAGACCACGTCGATGTCCAGGACCAGCAGGGGACGCCGCCAGCGATACATGGCTTCCCTCGCGTGCCAGAAACGAATGCATTGCAGGTAGCGGCGCCGGTTGTGATAGGTGGCCGTGGCAAGGTCATTGTCTTCCCAGGTCAGATGAAAATCGTCCTTCAGGAATTTTTTTAGTTCCTTGGCGATATGCAATATTTCTTCCCTGGGGCCGCCAACGATATGCAAGTAATAGAAAAAAGATTTCTCGTTATGAAGGTGTAGGCTTCTGATTAATTGTTCGGCAAATTTTTCGGTGTAATCATAGTCCGCCGCGACAATTATGATGGGGGTTTTCATTTTTGGAGAGGAAGGAATAATGACTTCCACATTGTCGATCTGGGCGCGAAACTCCTCATGTGTTGAGGTGAGAAAAAGATCTTGAATCTTGAAGATGCAAAGGCGGGCAAGAAACGCTACTGGGTTGTAAATAATTCTAATAAAAGAAATCCTCTTCCCAACAATAGAAATATTTCCATGCATATATTTTTTAAATATATTTTTCCCTTTGTTTGGCATGATGCAGAATTCCACTGGTTGCCCTGAAATGAAGCGAACTCTAACAAGGAGAAGAGCCCGCTTCAAGGTTTCGGCAAATATTGCAAGACAAAATTGCCCTGCTTTTCAGCTGAAGATCAAAGGAAGCGCACCACTTCATCGTAGGGCAGCCGCTTGCGCTCGGGCTGTTGCCAGTCCGGGTGCCGGTATCCCAGCGCGCACACCACCGCGACGCTGAGGTCTCCCGTCATCTCTTGCGGCAGCTTCTTGTGCAGGAAATGATCCAGGCCCGACTTGGAGAAGCCCTCGATAGGGCAGCTGTCCACCCCCGCCGCAGCAGCCGCCGCCATGATGTCCGCCAGCGCGATGTAGCATTGCTTCGAGGCCCAGGCGTAGATGTTCATGTGCGGCAGCAACTCGTCCCACACATAGCCCTCGTAGCGCCGGCGCGAATCCTCCAGCCGATCGCCGGAGAAGCCGCGGCTTTCCAGCACCCGGGTGATATAATCCGAGTCCGGGTTCATGGACTTCTCCCGCCGGGTGAGGATGACCACCAGGTGCGAGCAGTCGGTGATTTGCGCCTGGTTCCAGCACAGGGGGCGCATTTCCTCGCGCAAGGCCCTGTCGGAAACGACGAGGAACTTCCACGGTTGCAGGCCGAAGGACGAGGGCGAGATGTGCGCCGCCCGCATGATCTCGCGGATGGTTTCTTCCGGAATCGTGCGTGCCGGGTCGAACTTCTTGCAGGCGTGGCGAAATTCCAGCGCTTCCAATACCGCGTTCATGGCTTTCCTCCCCTCCGTTGACGCGATCGCTTGTCCTGTCGGCCCATATTTGGTTTATCCGGACCACATGAGCAAGATTTCCTCCGACATATCGGCGGCGGCGCGGGCCCTCGAGCGCGGCGAGCTGGTGGTGTTCCCCACCGAGACGGTCTATGGCCTGGGCGCGGACGCCACCTCGGATGTCGCCGTGTCGAAAATATATACCGCCAAGGGCCGCCCCGCCACCAACCCGCTCATCATCCACGTGGCCGACGCGCAACAGGCGGAAAGGCTCATCGACATGCCGGAAGCGGCCCGCCGGCTGGCGCGGGCCTTCTGGCCCGGTCCGCTGACCATCGTCGCGCCGGCGAAGGAAGGCGCGCCCGTTTCCGCCATCGCGCGAGCCGGCCTGCCGACGCTGGCCGTGCGCGTGCCCTCACACCCCGTGGCGCAGGAGCTGCTGCGCGCCTTCGGCGGGCCGCTGGCCGCGCCCTCGGCCAACGTCTCCGGCCGCCTGTCGCCGACCGAGGCCGAGCACGTGGACGAAAGCCCCCTGGCCGGCCACGTGGCCCTCATCCTCGACGGTGGCGAGTGCACGGTGGGACTGGAGAGCACCATCGTGGGCTTCGACGAGACGGGAGCGGCCACGCTGTTGCGCCCCGGTGGCATTGCGGCGGAAGAGATCGAGAAGGTGCTGGGCGCGCCCTTGCTGCATCCACAAGAAGCGTCGCCAGAGGCGGGGGCCAATGAGGCGGAGAGACGCCCCACGGCGCCGGGGCAGTTGAGTTCGCACTATGCGCCGCGCGCGAAGCTGCGCCTGAACGCTTCCCGCCCCGAACCGGGCGAGATGTTCCTCGCCTTCGGCCCCGACGCGCCGCACGACGTGCCGGGGCTGAACCTCTCGCCCAGCGGCGACCTGGCCGAGGCGGCGGCAAACCTCTATGCCTACTTGCACATCCTGGACGAAACCGGCGTGGACACCATCGCCGTCGCGCCCATTCCGCAAACGGGGCTGGGCGAGGCCATCAACGACCGGCTGCGCCGCGCCGCCGCCCCGCGCCCGCCACGGCGGGGCCGGCAAGAAGAGGAAACGGCATGAAACGGCCAGAGGACTTCGCCCCGCCCTCGACGCAAGCCATGGAGCGCTTCGCCGCCATCGTTGGCGGAAAGCACGTCATTACCGACGAGGAGGCCATGCGCCCATTCTTGCGCGAATGGCGCGACAGGTATGTCGGCCGCGCCGCTTGCGTTCTGTTGCCCGGCGCGGAGGAAGAGGTCGCGGCCCTGCTGCGGACGGCGAACGAGCACGAGGTCGCCATCGTGCCGCAAGGAGGCAACACCGGGCTGGTGGGCGGGCAGATCCCTTATCAAGGCGGCAACGAGGTGGTCATGTCGCTGAAACGCCTGAACCGCATCATCGACATAGACGAGGTGGGCGCCACCATGACGCTGCAAGCCGGCGTCATCCTCGCCGACGCCCAGGAGGCGGCGCGCCGGGCCGGCTTCGTCTTCCCCATCGACCTCGCCGCCGCCGGTTCATGCATGGTGGGCGGCAATCTGGCCACCAACGCCGGCGGCCTGAACGTCATCGCCTATGGCGTCGCCCGCGAGAACTGCCTCGGTTTGCGCGCGGCCATCCCCTCAGGCGCGCTCATCGGCCACCTTTCGGCCCTGCGCAAGGACAACACCGGCCACGACCTGCGCGACCTGTTCATCGGCGCCGAAGGCACGCTGGGCATCATCACCTCGGCGGTGATGAAACTGCATCCGGCCTTCACCGACACCGCGCTCGCCTGGGTGGGGGTCGAGACGCCGGAAGAGGCGGTGCGGCTGATTACCTTCGTCCGTACCCGGCTGGAGCGCAGCACGCTCACGGCCATGGAGCTGGTCTGCCGGCTGGGTATCGAGTTCGCCGTGCGCCATATGGGCGGCCGCGATCCGCTGCAGGAACCCGCGCCATGGTATGTGCTCATCCAGCTTTCCGCCCGCGGTGCGGCCGGTTCGGCCATGCACGACATGGAGGAAATCCTGGGCCAAGCCTTCGAGGGAGGGCTCGTCATCGACGCCGCGCTGGCCCAGAACGCCTCCCAGCACGAGGCCTTCTGGAAGCTGCGAGAGGACATGTCGGAGGCGCAGAAACACGAGGGCGGCTCCATCAAGAGCGACATTTCCGTGCCGGTGGCGAAAATCCCGGAAATGATCGAGCGCGGCATGGCGGAAGTGCTGAAAATCGTGCCCGGCGCGCGGCCCGTGCCCTTCGGCCACGTCGGCGACGGCAACCTGCACTTCAACATCTCCCAACCGCAGGACATGACGAAGGAAGACTTCCTCGCGCGCTGGGAGGATGTCACCACCGCCATCAACGAGGTGGCCCTGTCGCTTGGCGGCTCCATCTCCGCCGAACACGGCATCGGGCGCATGAAGCGCCACTGGATGCAGCGCATTCACACCCCCGCGGAACTCGCTGCCATGCGCGCCATCAAGGCCCATTTCGACCCGAAAGGCATCATGAACCCCGGCAAGCTGCTGCCCTGATCGCGGCCGCGGCGCGAAAAAGCGCGCTCGCCCCCCTCGACAGGCGCCCCACGTCACGCATATATTCGATGCGCCATATATGAAAAGGAAAAGCGCGATCGGGAGGGAACATGATCTGCCGCATCATCACCGGCCTCATGCTGCTGGCCTGGCTGGCCGGCGTGGCCCTGTTTTTCGTCAACCAGGGCTTGGACAACGACGTGCTGGACGTGCTCACCGCCCTCGTCCTCACGCCCCTTGGCCTGCCGTGGAACCTCGCCCCCATCTTTACCGGTGGCTCAGAGGCCATGCGCCTCGCCGTGGCGCTGGGCGCGCCCGTCATCAATGTGCTCATCGTCTGGAGCCTGTGTAGGGTTCTCGCCCGCCGCTTGTGCCCGCGGGGCTGCTGATACCGGCTTGCACAAAGGCTGACCGGTGCAAACCGCCCCGCGCCCCCGCGCAAGCCCTTGTTTTTCACAAGGGGCTGTCCTGGATAAATCACTCAATGCCGTTTCACATCATTGAAATCACGAAGATTTCTCAATATCTGAATAGCAAGATTTTTGAGGGGTTGAGAGAAGCGCCAATGGCGATTTTTCGCCATTGGCGCTTCTTTGCCATTTTTTTTCACAACTCATTGAATGTCAAGCATGAAACCGCTTCGCGGCGGCCCGTAGGGCCGTGCTTGAC
>JALVRJ010000140.1 GCA_027031305.1 Hyphomicrobiales bacterium
GGCGGAAGGCGGACGCATCCTGGTGAAGGCGGGCGGCAACGAGAAAGTGGTGGACAAGGTGCTGGTGGCGCTCGCCCGTCTCGATGCCGGCGGCGGCCAGGTTCAGCCCGTCGAGATTCGGCTTGCGGCCGAGCGCCACCAGCACCTTGTCCACCACTTTCTCGTTGCCGCCCGCCTTCACCAGGATGCGTCCGCCTTCCGCCTCTTCCAGCTCCGCCGGCGCGCCCAGCCAGAGGGGAAATTCCTCGCGGAAAACGCTCGTGGCCGGAAAGCTGACGCCATCGTCGGTCAGCCCGCCGACGGTATCGGCCATGTCGACACCGACGATGTCGATGCCGAGGCGGGAAAGAGCCTGGCCCATCTCAAGACCGATGACGCCCATGCCGATGATGGCCATGGTCGCGGGCAGGTCTTGCTGTTCGAACAGGGTTTCGGTGGTGAGGATCTTCTCGCCGAATTTCTCCACCCACGCGGCGGGCACCACGGGCTTCGAGCCGGTGGCAATGACGAAGGCCTTCGCCTCCACGCGTTCGCCGTTCACCTCCACCGCGTCGGGCGCGACGAAGCGCGCCGCGCCACGCACGAGCTTGCCGCGCTTTTCCAGCTGTTCGGCCTTGCCCGCCGGGCCGGAGGCGAAGCCGTCGCGCATCTTGCGCACGTGGGCCAGCACGGCAGGGATGTCGGCCATCACGCCCTCGCCGCCGGAAATGCCTTCCTTCGCGAAGCCATGGCGCGCGTGCCAGAGATCGTCGGCGGCCTGGATGAGCACCTTCGAGGGCATACAACCCACCCGCGCACAGGTGGTGCCCAGCGGCCCCGGATCGATGACGAGAAAGTCCCTGGCCCTGCGTGCCACCTGTCCGGTGGCGTAAAGCCCCGCCGAACCGGCGCCCAGAATGCACACGTCCACTTCGCGCGTCATGGTTGGTCCACTCCCCTTGTTGGATGGATTTCGGCTGGACAAGGCGTTCCCGCGTGGCGAATTTCACCGCCCGCGCTGGACATGCGCGCTCGCCACCCTATATGAAGTCGGCAGAAGCTATATCACATTCGATCCTCTGGCGGGAGATTACTAGAAATGAGCGCGGATGCCATCCAGATCGTGTGCGCCGCCTGTGGCGCGGTGAACCGCATTCCGGCCGACAAGCCGGCCGAGCAGGCCAAGTGCGGGCGCTGTGGCGCGAAGCTGTTCACCGGCCACCCGGTGGAGCTGAACGACGCCATTTTCCCCAAGTTCATCCAGAAGACCACCATCCCGGTGGTGGTCGATTTCTGGGCCGAATGGTGCGGTCCGTGCAAGATGATGGCCCCGGAGTTCGCCAAGGCGGCGAAGCAGCTGGAGCCGAGGGCCAAGTTCGCCAAGGTCGACACCGAGCGCAACCAGATGACGGCCATGCAGTTCGGCATCCGCTCCATCCCCACCCTCATGATCTTCCGCCAGGGCAAGGTGCTCGCGCAGCAGGCGGGCGCCATGCCGGCGGCGCAGATCGTGCAATGGGTGCAGGCGCACCTGTAGGCCAAGGCGAGGCTGGCGCCGTGCGCGGGCGCGCAGGTAAAACGGGTTTCAATCACGGAGATTTCTCGGGATCATGAGTGGCAAGGACAACAGCAGGGACAGGGACTGGATGAGCGGCCAGGCAAGCTTTTCCATGGGCGGATCCATGGGGGCCGGTGGCAGCGGGCAGGCCGGCGCCGCGGCCGGCGGCGCCGATGGCGGCAAGCCGCCGGCGGGAGCCGTGATCAAGGACTCCGATACCCAGCATTTCATCGAAGACGTGATCGAGGCCTCGCGCGAGGTGCCGGTGCTGGTCGACTTCTGGGCCAGCTGGTGCGGCCCGTGCAAGCAGCTAGGCCCGGTGCTGGAGAAGGTCGTTCAGAGCTACGGCGGCAAGGTGCGCCTGGTGAAGATCGACATCGACCAGAACCAGGCCCTGGCGCAGCAGTTGCGCATCCAGTCGGTGCCCACGGTCTATGCCTTCGTCAACGGCCAGCCGGTGGACGCCTTCGCCGGCGCATTGCCGGAAAGCCAGATTCGCGCCTTCATCGACAAGGTGATCAAGCTGGGTGGCCCTGGCGCGGCGGCCGAAGAGCTGCTGAAAATGGCCGAGGAAGCCGCGCAGCAGAAGAACTGGGAAGAGGCGCTCGCCCTCGCCGCGCAGGCGGTGCAGATGGATCCGCAGAACGCGAAGGCCATCGCCACGCTCGTCCGCGCGCAGGTGAACATGGGCGATGTCGCGGGCGCGAAGGCGGTGCTGGAACAGATTTCGGATGAATTGAAGAACAGCGACGAGGTGAAGGCCGCCATGACGGCGCTGAAACTGGCCGAAACGCCGGTGGACGAGGGCGAGATTGCCGAATTGCGCCAGAAGGTGCAGGCCGATCCCGACGACTTGCAGGCGCGCTTCGAGCTGGCCGAGAAGCTCAACGCGGCCGGCCGGCGCGAGGAGGCGCTGCAACAGCTGCTGGCCATCATCGAACGCGACGCGGCGTGGAACGACGGGGCGGCGCGCAAGAAGCTGCTGGAGTTCTTCGAGGCCTGGGGGCCGAACGATCCTCTCACCATCGAGGGACGGCGCAAGCTCTCTGCCATCCTGTTCGCCTGAGCGCGGCCGTGGCGCGAATACGGAATCGCAAGGAGGATGTCGCCATGAACACGGCGAGAGACACCAATCGACCGGATGCGAAGCTGCTCGAGCTGCTGGTATGCCCGAAGACGCGCACGCCGCTGGAATACGACGCCGAGAAGGGCGAGCTGATTTCCCGCGCCGCGAAACTGGCCTATCCGATTGTCGACGGCATTCCCATCATGCTGGTAGAAGAGGCGCGGGAGCTTGCGGAGGAAGAGCTGGGGGCATGAGACCCCGGGCGTCCCTTCGGCGGCGAGATAATTTCAACGGGAGAGCCTGAGCGATGAGCGCGGATGTGAAGGACCTGGAAGCCTGGCCGGAGGAGATCCGGCTTTCCGATGAGGGACGCACACTGACGGTGAAGTTCGACAACGGCGAGGAATTCACCTACAGCGCCGAGTTCCTGCGCGTGACCAGCCCCTCTGCGGAAGTGCAGGGGCATCACCCCTCGCAGCGCAAGACCGTGCCCGGCAAGCGGCACGTGAAAATCACCAAGATCGAGCCTGCGGGCAATTACGCCGTGCGTCTGTTCTTCGACGATGGACACGACACCGGCATCTTCACCTGGGACTATTTCCTGGAGGTCGGCCGCAACATGGAGCGGCTGTGGGACGATTACCTGGAGCGGCTGAAGCGCGAAGGCCTTTCGCGCGACCCCATGGCCCCGTGAATTTTCTCTTTCCTTTCTCGGCATCCAGGATCACCTGGCGCCAATGGCCAGGCCGCCGTTGGCGCCTTGGCGTTTCCGGACGCCCGCTTCATGCCCACTCTTCTGCCGGCTGACCGCCGCAACCACCCGGGCCCTGCCCGGTCCTTGTTCGTCACAATTCGGGGGCGGAACGGAGAATGCGGGGTGGTGGGTGGTTCCTCGTGCATTCCGGCATCAGAATCGTTCGCCGGCATAGACGCCCCAGAGCTGCTGTTGCGGCAGCCAGCCGCGCACGTCGGCCACCCGCACCTGACACCATTGACCATCACAGGTGAGCGGCCAGGCGATGACGCCGCTCCTGACCAGCGCCCGCACGGGCGCGTCCTCGGCTGGTCGTTGGCGCAAGGGTAATGCATTGCCCCTGTTCCACGGAGCGACGAGGGCGCTGCGTCGATCATCGAGAACGGATGCGTGCAGCCAGCCCTCCTCTCCCTCATGGTCGCGCACGCGCCACCACGCACCGGCTTCGGCCGTCACTTCCAGCGGCACGCCCTTCAGCCGCAGGATCCAGGCCACGGGATAGTCCGGCGACGGCCCCACCCGCAATTGCACACCCTCCCGCGCAAGGGACACGAAGCGCGGCAGCAGCTTGCCGCTCGGGGCGCGCATGAAGCCTTTCGGAATGGTGGTCATGCCGGCCTTGGCGGCGATGGGCGTCAGGCGGGCCCCGTTGGAAATCTGTCGCTGGTCTTGCACCCCCAGGGAAGCCGTGGCGCTACCATCGGGCGCCAACGAGGCGAGGGAAGGCCGCTTGCCATCCCGCATGTCATCCCCGCCCTGCACGAGTAGCCAGACGGCGAGCACGGCGGAGGCGGCGAGCAACAGGGCGAACACGCGCCAGTGCCGCAGCCACGCATTCCTGGAAGCCTTCCCGGCGCGAGAGGTCGCCCGCCTCCCATACTGCCCGTTCATTGTCATTCCCATCCCGATGATCTCCGTCGCCAGCATCATAAGGGGCAATGGCAACAAAGTGAACGGGATATGGCGGAAATGCGATGACGACGGCGCGCGACGCATGTGCGCCGCGCGTCTCCGCGCCGTTCGGCGTGTCTGGATGACATGGACGCTTAACACGGCCTTAACCATGCTGTGCCACCTTGAGCATCGAAGGCGGCCCCGGGGTCCTGCCGCGTCATCATGAAAAACACTACAACAACGGAAGTGGCATGTCGTCCTGCATTCTCATTGTCGAAGACGACCCGGTGCAGCGTCGGGTCCTGGAAGAGCTGGTCCGCCGTTTCGGATATGACGTCGTGAGCGCCGAGGATGGCTTCACGGCCCTGGAGATTCTCGCCGGGCCCGCCGGCAAGCGTGTGGTACTGATCCTGCTCGACCTGCTGATGCCGGAGATGGACGGCATCGAGTTTCTCGAACGCCTCGCCGGGATCCGTGCCGACATTCCGGTCATCGTGCAGACGGCGCAAGGCTCCATCGAGACAGTGGTCAAGGCCATGCGCGCCGGTGCGGACGACTTCGTGGTCAAGCCGGTGAACCCGGAGCGGCTGAAGGTTTCCATCCAGAACCTGCTGAAGGTGACGGCGCTGACCGAGGAGGTCCGGCGTCTGAACAAGAAGGTGAAGGGCGTGTTCACCTTCGACGACATCATCGCCGAGAGCCCGGCCATGCAGCAGGTGGTGCGGCTGGGCCGGCGCGCGGCGCAATCCAACATCCCGGTGCTCATCGAGGGCGAATCGGGCGTCGGCAAGGAGGTCGTGGCGCGCGCCATCCATGGCGAATCAAAACGCGCCGGCCGGGCCTTCGTGGCCGTCAACTGCGGCGCCATTCCCCAGAACCTGGTGGAAAGCACCCTGTTCGGCCACGAGAAGGGAGCGTTCACCGGCGCGGTGAGCAAGCACATCGGCAAGTTCCAGGAGGCTTCCGGCGGCACCCTGTTCCTCGACGAGGTGGGCGAATTGCCGCTGGAGATGCAGGTGAAGCTGTTGCGCGCCATCCAGGAGGGCGAGATCGACCCGGTGGGAGCGCGCCGCCCGGTGCGGGTGGACGTGCGCATCATTTCCGCCACCAACCGCGACATGATCGAGATGGTGAAGAACGGAGAGTTCCGCGAAGACCTGTTCTATCGCCTGAATGTCTTTCCCGTCATGGTGCCGCCGCTGCGCCGGCGGGTGCAGGACATTCCGCCGCTGGTGGCGCATTTCATCCATCGTTTCGCCGCCGAGGAAGGGCGTAAGGTGCACGGCATCACTCCGCGGGCGCTTGAGATGTTGATGAAATACCGCTGGCCGGGCAACGTGCGGCAGCTGGAGAACGCCGTTTTCCGCGCCATCGTCATGGCCGAGGGCGACGAACTGGACGTGCGCGACTTTCCCCAG
>JALVRJ010000141.1 GCA_027031305.1 Hyphomicrobiales bacterium
GTTGTGAAAAAAATGGCAAAGAAGCGCCAATGGCGAAAAATCGCCATTGGCGCTTCTCTCAACCCCTCAAAAATCTTGCTATTCAGATATTGGGAAATCTTCGTGATTTCAATGATGTGAAACGGCACTGAGTGATTTATCCAGGACAGCCCCTAATGCAATTCAAGTAGAAAGTAGAAAAATATATGAGGGGTCCGATCATTAGTGGAGGCGCCAAACATATGGTAATACCAGAATGCATAAAGAACCACCCATCACCCCGCGCCCCCATCCAACCCCCAAATCATGAAAGACAAGGGCTTGGGTGGGGGCGCGGGGCAATTTCACCGGTCAGACATTGCGCAAACTGATATCACCCGACTTGCTGCTGGAGGAATGACAGCGCCACACGCGGTGTGGCGATCATCCCAGCAGTTCGGCGATGCGTTCGCGGACGAAGGGCAGAACCTCCGCCTCGAACCATGGATTGCGCTTCAGCCAGGCATTGTTGCGCCAGCTGGGGTGCGGCAGGGGAATGACCATGGGCGAGGTGGCGTGCGCAATTTGCCGCCAGTTGCCCACCGTATCGGTCAGCGAGCGGCGGCGCAGCCGCGGCGGCACGTGCCAGCGGATGGCGTATTGGCCCACCGCCAGCACCAGCCGCACGCTGTCCATGGCCGCCAACAGCTCCGCCCGCCAGGCGGGGGCGCATTCGGGGCGCGGCGGCAGGTCGGCGCCACGCCCGTCCTGCCCGGGAAAGCACAATCCCATGGGCACGATGGCCACCCGCGAGGCGTCGTAGAAAACCTCTTCCGACATGTTCAGCCAGCTTCTGAGGCGCACGCCGGAAGGGTCGGTGAAGGGCCGGCCGGAGGCGTGCACGCGGGTGCCGGGCGCCTGTCCGGCAATGAGCACCGGGGCGGTGGCGGAAACCTGAAAGACCGGCCTTGGCGCATGTGGAAGCGGCTCGCCGCGCGGGTTTTCCACGCACAGCCGGCAGGCGCGAATGCGTCCGCACAATGCCTCCAATGCCGTTGCGTCGCGCTTCATGATTAACCCTTCATGAAAGGCTTTCGCACAATTTCAGTCCGCCCTCAAACCGGAAGTTGGACTTTTTGGGCCAAGCTGCAACCATTGTCACGAGACGTTCTGATGGGATTGGCAGGACATGATACGCGAAAACAGGATAGACGCGCGGATGCACGAACTGTCCGAGTCCGAGCCGCCCTTCCGGAGAGTGGCGGAAGGGCGTGGCCAGGTCGCGGGAACGACGCCACCCTGGCAAGAAGAGATGCTGCACATTTTTGTCCGCAACCAGATGCGGGTGGCCCTGTTCATGCCGGCGCTGGTGGTGTTCTTCGCCCTGACGAACCTTACATGGGTTCCGACCTTCATCGCCATCCCATGGCTGGGGGCCTACCTGCTGCTGGAGGTGCACCAGCTGCTTCTGTCACGCCGTTACCTGGCGATTGATTTCAGGCACAATGCACCGCCGCAGACAGAAAGGTGGCTGCGCACCTTCACCATCAACGAGATACTGCACGCCACGCTGTGGCTGGCGACATTGGTGATATTCTGGAAGCCGGGTGAAACATTGCAGCACATGTTCATCGGCGCCACCATCATGACCACGCTGGCCATTCGGCTGCTGGTGGCCAACAGCTACCTGCCGCTGGTCATGGCGGGCAACGGGCTGGTGTTAATGGGCCTTTCCCTACGGGCGGCATTCAGCAGTTCCGCCGCCGACATGGCCATGGCCGGCATGGTGCTGGTGCTGGGGCTGTTTCTGTTCCAGATCGCGCGGCGATTGCAGGCCAGCATGAAGGAGATGCTGGAATACCGCCGCCAGCGCGAAGAACTCATTGACGAACTGGCACGCCAGCGCGACACGGCGGAACGCGCCCGCAGGCAGGCGGAGGAAGCCAACCGCGCGAAATCGCAGTTCCTGGCCGCCATGAGCCACGAACTGCGCACGCCGCTGAACGCCATCATGGGCTTTTCCGAGATCATCTCGTCGGAAATGCTGGGGCCGTTGCAGGTGGAGCGCTACAAGGAATACGCCAACGACATCCACCGCTCGGGCAGCTACCTGCTGAACCTCATCGAGGACATTCTCGACCTGTCGCGCATCGAGGCGGGGCGCGTGGAGCTGAAGGAAGAGGTGGTGGACGTGGTGGCGGAGGCCAAAACCGCCATCAACCTGTTGTCCATGAAGGCCGAGGCGCGCAAGCAGAAACTCGTGCTGGCCGCGCGCGAAGGCGTGGAGTTGCTGGGCAATGCGCGCTACATCCGCCAGATGTGGGTGAACCTGGTTTCCAACGCCATCAAGTTCACGCCGAACGGCGGCAAGATCACCCTGTCGGTGCGACGCCTGGAAGGCGGCAATCTGGCGCTGGAGGTGATGGATACCGGCGAGGGCATCCCGGAGCACGAACTGCAAAAGGTCACGCAAAGCTTCGCGCGGGGATCTTCCGCCACGCGCAAGGCGGTGGATGGCGCCGGGCTGGGGCTGGCCATCGTCAATGGGCTGGCGCGGTTGCACGACGCGCGGCTGGAGCTGGAATCGCAGGTCGGCAAGGGCACCACGGCGCGCATCGTGTTCCCGGCGCGGCGGGTGATATCGGGGGCGCGGGCGGACCTGATGCGTGGCGACGTGGCCGAGGACAGCCTGGAGCACCAGTTGCTGCTGCTGACGGCGTAAGGAAAATTTCGCATCGAGGCGCGGGTTGTCTCGTGCCGTAAACGCAGGAGCCTGCCGCCCGAGATTGAAGGCTTTCGCCCTCTGCTGTCCAGAAAAACTTCAATAGCAACCAAACCACGTCATTCCCGCGCAAGCGGGAATCCAGTAACCAACTGATACCAGAATGCATTAAAGAACCACCCACCGCCCCATGCTCCCGCCCAACCCCCAAATTGTGAAAGACAAGGGCTTGGGCGGGGGGCGCGGGGCAGTCTCACCAGTCAGACTTACGCAATCTGGTATCATTCCCGCGCAAGCGAGAAGCCAGTCACTCACTGACTTATCATGGATCCCCGCCTTCGCGGGGATGACGAAAAGAGGAAACTGCCTGTACGAGCCTCTTCATTCGTCATTGGTCGCAAGCATTTGCAAATCAGCCTCTTTTCCCATTCCATCACGACTTTTCTTGGACACCATTGCGCTTTCGCGGGGATGACGAATATCCCCTCGATTCGGAACCAGGTGGCCGACCGAGGGAACGGGGTATTCAGGCCAGGACGCGGTGGGGCGGGAAAATGACGCGCACCTCGGTGCCCTGCCCCGGCTCGCTGTCGATCTCGAAGCGGGCCTTGTTGGCCTCGGCCAGCGCCTTGGCCAGCGGCAGGCCAAGACCGGTGCCGGGCTTGCCATCGCCGGTGCGCGACACGCGGCAGTACGGTTCCAACGCCTCCCTCAGCTCCTCGCGGCTCATGCCGGGGCCGGAATCCTTGACCGCCAGCTCCAGGCCGCCGTCCGGGCACTGGCGCAGCGCCACCACCACCCGCCCGTTGTGACCGGAAAACTTGATGGCGTTGGACAGCAGGTTGATGAGAATCTGCTTCATGGAGCGCGCATCGGCGACCACCTTGGGCAGATTGTCCGGCACCACGCGCCGCACCTCGACACCGGTGGCGCTTATCTGGTCGCGCAACAGGCTGACGGTATCCTCCAGCACCGCGCCCAGGTTCACCTCCTCGGGCCGGAGCTCGTATCGGCCGGATTCGATGCGCGCAAGGTCGAGCAGATCGTTCACCAGCGACAGCAACAGCTCGCCGGATTTCTGGATGTCGTGGGCATAGGCGCGATATTTCTCGTGCCCCAGTTCGCCGAACATCTCCTGGCGCAACACTTCGGCGAAGCCCAGGATGGCGTTCAGGGGCGTGCGCAGCTCGTGCGAGATGCGGGCCAGGAACTCCGACTTGCGGGCCGAGTGGCGCTCGGCTTCCTCGCGGGCGCGTTCCAGCTCGCGTTCGCGCTGGCGGAAACGGGTAATGTCGTGCATGGCCACGCAGAACAGTGCCCTGGCGTCGACGTTGCCCGCTTTTCCGTCGTCGGCTTCCTCGTTCCGGGGCAGGCGGCCAAGGATGAGGCAAAGTGGCACCTTGCCGCCACCCTTGCCCAAGGCGAGGACGTCGCACTGTTGTTCGCGACGCAGTTCGTGCCCCGCGTCGGCGGCTTGCAGCACCTTCAGGTGCATTTCCAGCGCGGGGCGCGACTCGCTCGCCAGCAGGTCGCGGAACGGACGTCCGCGCGCATCTTCCGAGGAAAGACCGAACAGCCGTTCCGCGCCGGCGGAAAAGGAAATGATGTTGCCCTCCGTGTCCAGCAGGGCGATGCCGTCGGCCGCCATTTCCAGCAGGGCGTGCATGACATGGGCCGGCATGGAGACAGATGTGAAATTCCCCTCCTCGGCCGGGGTGGCCCTGGCCAGGGCGGCCTCCACGCCATCGCCGGTGGCACCGATCCGGGGACCGCGCTGGCCACAGGGCTGGGGGCGGTGTTCCTTGCCATGTGCGGCCTGCTCTATCTTGCGCTCCAGCGGGGTGTCGTGAACCCGCTCAGGGAGCTGGTGCAACGTTTCGGGGAACTGACCGAGGGCAATTTCCGCGCCCTCGACCCGCTGGAGGTACGGCGGCGGTTCGAATCGGTCTACGAGGCGCTCTACGGCAGGACCTACCCGGAGTCCCCCGTGGAGATCGTCAACTTCCGCGTCCGGGCCAGCCTCCCCGTCCGACCCTTCAGCCTGCCGGAGCTCACCGTCCCCGAAGACGCGTCGCTCGATCAGGCCATCAAGGGAGAACGACTCGCCTACTCGGCTCTCCAACGTGAGATGGTCAGTCATCGAGTCTACGATCGGTACGCCCTGTTCCCAGGGGCGTCCTTCGCCGGTCCTGCCATCATCGAAGAGCGGGAGTCTACCGTGGTCGTCGGAGAGGACGCACGGGTGTCGGTAGACCGTTACGGTTTCCTGTGGATCGACCTGCCCTACGGTGGCCTGGAGGAGGAGCGTCATGGCCGTTTTTGATCCCATCACCTTGGAGATCCTCTGGCGACGGCTGATCAGCATCGTGGACGAGGCGGACGCTGCGGTCCCGCGGACGGCATTTTCGAGCCTCATCCGAGACGCCCATGACTACACGAGCATGTTCGCTGATCGATACGGTCGCGAGCTCGCTCAAGGGTCATCCGCCACGCCGGGTCAGTCCGGAGCCATGGCTCTGGGCGTCAAGCAGCTCGTCCGGCAGCTCCCTGCCTACAGCTATCGCCCCGGAGACGTCTACATCACCAATGATCCCTGGGCATTGGCGGGACACCTGAACGACATCTGCCTGTTCAGCCCGGTCTTCTACAACGATCAGCTCGCGGGCTTCACCGCTTGCGTCTTTCACCACTCCGACATCGGTGGGCGGCTCTCGTCCGACAACCGCGATATCTACGAGGACGGGCTGTTCATCCCCCTCTCGAAGCTCTACGACGCGGGCACCCTCAACGAGGGGCTCTGGGACATGATCCGATGGAATGTCCGCACCCCCGAGGAGGTGCTGGGCGACATCCAGTCTCAGGTCGCAGCGAACCGAGTCTGCTCCGAGCAGCTCGTCCAGCTCTTGGACGAGGCAGGCCTCGACGGTCTCGATGACCTCGCCGATGAGATCATCAACCGCACCGAGA
>JALVRJ010000142.1 GCA_027031305.1 Hyphomicrobiales bacterium
CCGCCAGCCAGTGCATCGGCACGTCGAAATGCCTCCCCAGCCACGTCGGAGAACACGTCACCACGTAAAACCGCGCCGCGCGCCGCCGTCCCCCACGCCCGTCGGACATCCCCGGCGCCGGATGAAGCGGCCCCCCCAACCATGTCCGAACTGTCCTCCGGCGTGGTCCATGATCCTTCCGCCGAGCACGCCTCGCCCCCTTCCGTTCCAGACGAGCGCCTCGGCACCCTGCTCGGTCTGGCCAGCCAGACGCAGACGGCGCTGGCGCCCTCGGAACGCCGGTTGGCGCTGGACACCCTGAGCATCCTCTTGCCCCAGGCCTCCGCCGCCATGCGCGAACAACTGATGCAAAGACTGCGGGTGATGGAAAAACCGCCGCGCGCACTGTTGTTGACGGCCCTGCACATGCTGCCCGGGGCCGATGTCGCCGCGCTGGTCGAGGAGGCCCGCCTGCCCGACGACCTGTTGGTGGAAATCTGCGAAGCGGGCACGCCCGCCCTGCTGGAGGCCGTGGTGGCCCGCCGCCGGCTGAGCGCTGTAGTCTGCACCGCCTTGGCCCAGCACGCCCCTCCCGACGCGCTGGCCCGGATGCTGCGCAACGAAGGGGCCGAAATCACCGAACCCGTCTGGTGGAAATTGCTCGAGCGGGCCATGAACGCCACCGCCGTGCAGCAGGCCCTGGCCGAACGCACCGACCTGCCCGTTCCCATCGCCTGCGAGCTGTTCTGGCATGTCTCTTCCGCGCTGCGCCGCAGGCTTATCCTGCAACAACCGGGCACATCGGCCCAGATGGAGAAACTGCTGCAACTCGCCCACGCGCCGGGGACGGAATCGGCCCAGGCCTTCCTCGAGCACTTGCAAATCGCCCTCGCCACCCTCCTCGAGGGCGATCGCAACGGCGCCGCCCGCCGTCTGGCGTCGTTCCTGGACGTTCACCCGTCCACCATCCGCCGCATCTCCCGCGACGCCACCGGCGAAGCCTTCGCCATCATGGTCAAGAGCGCCCGCCTGCGCACCCACGAGTTCGGCAAGCTGCTCACCGAGCTGGCCGCCGGCCGGCTGGCGCGGCTGTGGCCCTTCCTTGCCGATCCCGACGGCCTGCGCGACTTCTACGCCGCCATGAGCGTCAGCCGTGCCCGCGCCACCCTGCTCTACTGGGACTGGCGCAGCCGCAACATCGGCCCCTATGCCCACCTGCCGCCCGTGCAAGCCTGAACCGACGCGTGCGCCACCGGCGGTTTTCCGCCGCGCTTCCCGCCCGGGGGCGTTGCCAAACGGCGCTTTTGCCGGCATTTGTGATGACGATATCACCACCGGACAACCCGCTGGAGGAATGCGACATGCCATTGTTCGCCATCATCTGCACCGACAAGCCGCGCGAGGGCCTCGAGCTGCGCAAGGCCAACCGCGAAAGGCACCTGCAATGGCTCGCCGACCTGGGCGATGTGGTCAAGGCCGCGGGACCGTTCCTCGATGACGAAGGCAACCCGGCCGGTTCGCTCATCATCATCGAGGCCAACTCCATGGAAGAGGCCGCGGCCATCGCCGGCCAGGATCCCTACCGCGCCGCCGGCGTCTTCGAAAGCGTCGACATCCGCCCGTGGAAATGGCTCATCGGCAGGCCGGAACAGACCTGAAGCCGTTCCACGGTCAACACGCGCGACAACCACCAAGCCGGGGAAAGGCCGATCATGTCCACCGAAACCCGCTACTGGCTGTTCAAGTCGGAGCCCGCCACCTGGAGCTGGGAAGACCAGAAGAACCACGACGGACCTGCCGAATGGGACGGCGTGCGCAACTACCAGGCGCGCAACTACATGCGCGCCATGAAGGTGGGGGACCTGGGGTTCTTCTATCACTCGGTGAAGGAAAAGCGCATCGTCGGCATCATACGGGTGGCGCGCGCCGCCCACCCCGATTCCACCGACGACACCGGCCGTTGGGAATGCGTCGACGTGGAAGCCGTGTGCGACCTGCCACGGCCGGTGCACTTGAACGAAATCAAGGACAACCCGAATCTGGCCGATATGGTGCTGGTCAGGAATTCCCGGCTTTCCGTGCAGCCGGTCACGCCAGAGGAATGGGAGGAGGTCTGCCGCATGGCCGGGCTGACCCCCGTTCCGCGCGTGTCTTGATCGCGGCGGCGGGCGGATCACGCCGATGCACCAGGCCCATGCCGGGCGCTGAAAACTTCCGGGGAGTGACGGTGACGACATGGCTTCTCTGATCGTGGCGGGAGGCGGCATCGCCGGCCTGTCGGCGGCCATCGCCGCCGCCCGCGCCGGCCACGAGGTGCTGGTGCTGGAACAGGCCCCGCGCTTCACCGAGCTGGGCGCGGGCATCCAGGTCGGCCCCAACGGCCGCCGGGCGCTGGAGGAACTCGGCGCCTGGGACTGGTTGCGCCTGCACGTGGTATATCCGCACGCCATCCGCATTCGCCATGCCCGCAGCGGCCGCGACATTGGCCGCGTTCCGCTGGGCGAGGCCTTCAGGAGGCGCTTTCGCGGCACCTACCAGGTGGTCCACCGCGCCGACCTGCTCGCCGCCCTGCTGGCCACGGCGGAGGAAGAACCCGCCATCACCCTAAGGACCAGCGCCCGCGTCGTCGGCTTCCGCGAGGAGCCAGACGCCGTCGTCGCCCTGCTGGAGGACGGCACGGAAGCGAGGGGCGAGGGGCTCGTGGGCGCCGACGGCATCCGCTCACGCGTGCGCGCGCAATTGCTCGGCGACGCCCGCCCGCGCCTCTCCGGCCATGTCCTCTATCGCGCCCTGATCGCTCGCGAAGAGGTGCCCGCCGGGGTCGACATGGACAATGTCAACCTGTGGCTGAACGCGCGCGGGCACGTGGTCCATTACCCGGTGAAGGGCGGCACCATGTTCAACATCGTCGCCTCGGTGAACGAACCCTGGGGCGAAAACGACACCTGGGGCGAGCCCTCCGACGCGGCGATGGTGAAAAGGGTATTCGCCACGGCCTGCGCGGAAGTGCGCGCGGTGCTGGAAACGCCGCAACACTGGATGCGCTGGGGTGGCGCCGACAGGGCGCCGGTGGACACCTGGGGACGCGGGCGGATCACCCTCATCGGCGACGCCGCGCACCCCACCCTGCCCTATCTCGCCTCCGGCGCCGTCATGGCGCTGGAAGACGCGGTGGTGCTGATGCGCCACCTGGCGCAGGACGACAACCTGGCGGCGGCCTTCCGCGCCTATGAAACCGAGCGCCAGCCGCGCACCGCCCGCATCGTCAACAACTCCCACAAGCTCGCCCGCGTCTATCACGCCTCCGGCCTGCTCGCCGCCGGCCGCGACGCCTTCATCCGCTTCACCTCCGGCCCCGCCAGCTTCGACCGCATGGCCTGGCTCTACGACTGGCGCCCCTGAAGACGGCCCGGCCGGCACCGGGGCCGGCACCGGAACGGCAAGGATAGCCGCACCTTCAGCCCAGGAAACCGACGATCTTCTTCACGTCGTCATAAATCGGCTCGGCGATGGCCCGCGCCCGCGCCGCTCCGTCGCGCAACACCGCGTCGATGTATCCCGGGTCGTCGAGGATCCTCTTCATCTCGGCGTTCACCGGCGACAGCTTCTCCACCACCAGCTCCGCCAGCGCCGGCTTGAACTCGGCGAAGCCCTTGCCGCCGAAGTCGCGCAACACCTCTTCCTTCGAGATACCCGCCAGCGCCGCGTAAATTCCCACGAGGTTGGCCGCCTCCGGCCGACCTTCGAGACCCTCCACCGTTTCGGGAAGCGGCTCGGGGTCGGTCTTCGCCTTGCGGATCTTCTTCATGATGGCGTCGGGACCATCGGCGAGGTTGATGCGCGAATAGTCCGATGGATCGGACTTCGACATCTTCTTCGTGCCGTCGCGCAGGCTCATCACCCGCGTCGCCGGCCCCTGGATCAACGGCTCGGGCAGCGGGAAGAAGCGCCCCTTCTCATCGCGCGCCAGCCCCAGCTCGGCGATGCGCTCGGCGTAATCGTTGTTGAACTTCTGCGCGATGTCGCGGGTCAGCTCCAGGTGCTGTTTCTGGTCCTCGCCCACCGGCACCTTCTCGGCGTGATAGGCCAGGATGTCCGCCGCCATCAGCACCGGATAGTCATACAGGCCCACCGAAGCGTTCTCGCGGTTCTTGCCGGCCTTTTCCTTGAACTGCGTCATGCGGTTCAGCCAGCCGATGCGCGCTGTGCAGTTGAGCACCCAGGCCAGCTCCGCGTGCTGCGACACCTGCGACTGGTTGAACACGATGTGTTCCTTCGCGTCGATGCCGGCGGCGAGGAAGGCGGCCGTCACTTCGCGCGTGCTGCGTAACAGCTCCTTGGGGTCCTGCCAGACAGTGATGGCGTGCATGTCAACCACGCAGTAGATGCACTCGTGGTCCCGCTGCAAGTCCACGAAGCGCACGATGGCGCCCAGATAATTGCCCAGGTGCAGGTTGCCCGTAGGCTGCACGCCGGAAAACACCCGCGGCTTGGTCATGGCCTAGACCCCTTTGCTGATGGATGACGCGATGAACGGGAAAAACGAAGCCCTTGTCGGATCCTGTGCGGGTATATGCCGCAAGGCGCGGGCGCGCAAGAGCCGGCCACGCCCCGTCCGCCGCCGCCCCTCCCCCATCGCGATTAAGCGGGCCTTAACCGGAATGCGCGAGTTTGGAAGGTGACGTGTCACCGCAAGAAGAATCACCGGAACATTCATGTCCGCGCATTCCCATACCACGGAAACCGACGACGCCATGGTGCCCCGGGCGCTGCAAGCCTTCATCCGCCGCCGGCTGATGGAGCTCGCGGGCCTCGTCCTTCTCGCCCTCGCCACCCTGCTCACGGTGTCGCTGGCCAGTTGGTCGGCGCTCGATCCCTCGCTGGACCGCGCCGTCGACACGCCGGTGCGCAACCTCCTGGGCTGGTCCGGCGCGGTGGTCTCCGACCTCCTGCTGAGCCAGGCGGGGCTGGCCGCCATCCTGTTAGTGGCGATGCTGATCTACTGGGCCATGCGCTGGATGACCTTCACTCCACCGGCGCGGCATCACGCCCGCGTGCTCTGGCTGCTGGCCGCCATCATGGCCACCGCCGGCTTTCTCGCCGCCCTGCCCACACCGGCGAACTGGCCGTTGCAAACCGGCCTCGGCGGCAACCTCGGCGCCGCCCTGTTCAACGCCTTTCGCAACCTTCTGGGTCTGTTGATGCACCCCCTGCCCGCCACCATCGGCGCCGCCACCCTGCTGCTCGTCGCCGCCGTGTTCGCCACCGTCCGCGCCGCCGGCATCACCGGCGAAGGTATCGTCCGCGCCGCCGGCGTGCTTGGCGACAGGCGTCAGGAAAAAGTTGCCCGCGGCATCGGCGGCCTCGCCCACGCGCGCATGTGGCTGGCCGGTCAGCTGCGCCGCAAGAGACGCGAACCGCGCATGGCGAAGCCCCCCGCGCCAGCCAGGAACACCCCCGCGCAAGATCCCGCGCGCCCGCCGGTGCGCCGTCCCGCGCGCCTGCCCGGAACCACCGCGGCACCGGACGCCATGGACGACGACGCCGACAGGCCCCCCATCGCCGCCTTCGCCCCGCGCAGCCGCGACAAGAGTGGAACCTGGCGCCTCGCCGGCCTCGGGGCCGCCATGCGCGCCCCGTTCGCCCGCCTCGCC